>CAXRGW010000144.1:0-4136 GCA_964230255.1 Alteromonas sp. | reverse complement strand
ATGCCTCTTTGACTTCTCTTCGCACGACATCATTTATTAGAAATCAGTAATCGGAACAAAGCGTTATTTATGTTGTGGGAGATGAATAACAATTGCGGGAACTGAAGCACACGTACTGCGTGAGATTGGGTATCCTCCACTGCTGTAGATTTGTTTTTTATAACCGTTTCGGACCTATCCACTTGGGGTAATCTATGGCTTGTTTGGAGGCGCTTCACTTAGCCAATCAGTTGTCAATTTAACCCTTTGCTATGTTTTACAAATTCAACCGTTGAGATATGTTGAGTGTGCACCCTTTACACAACTTTACATTACACTGACTGATCTTTGCGCAGATTATACTAAGATGTGTGTTAGATTAATCTTTGTCGCTAATAGATAACTGATTTGGGATGTTGTAAAAATGAATAATAACCCGCAAAACGACAATCGACGCCGGTTTCTGCAATCGACGCTCGCGGGGGTAGGCTCCCTAGCGATGTGCTCATCTGGCGTTATGTCGATGTTAAACGCAAGCCATGCATTTGCCAGTACCAATGACGATTACAAAGCGCTTATCTATATTTTTCTGCAAGGCGGTAATGATGCCAACAATATGTTAGTGCCCACCGGCAACAATGACCTGAGGGCTCGTTATGAGCTCTACCGCGGGCATTTAGCCCTTGCGGAAGACAGTTTGAATGCATTGGAGTTAGCACAACCGGCGCAAATTTATGGCGGCGGCAATCACAGCGAGTTTGGTTTGCACGGCAGCTGTCAAGACATGGCAACCCTCTTCAATCAACGCGAACTGTCTATCGTGTGTAATACCGGCAACTTGCTGATGCCAACAACGCGCCAACAATACAAAGACAAATCGGTCAGTTTACCTCCGCAGTTATTTTCGCATGCGGATCAACAAAAGCAATATCAAAGCCAACCAACGACGTCGCTCATGTACGGTTGGGGCGGGCGACTCGCAGAAGTAGTCGCGAATAAAAATACCGATAGCTTGATGTCTTCGCTCGTATCTTTATCAGGCTTAAACGTGTTTCAAGTGAGTAAATATAATGAAATAAACCCGTTCGTTTTTACCGAGACTGGCATTGAGGATCTAGCCTTTACCAATGGTGTTATTGACCCAATGTTCGACCAGTTTTTTACGTCAAATACAACATCACATTTGATGTCGAGTAAGTACAAAGATACATACAACAGTATGCAGCAAGCGAAGGTTATTGTGGATAATGCTTTTAACTACGCCGCTGGCAATGGTATTGATTATGATCAAATTTTCGCTGACGCTGGCGCGGACAATTCTAGTATCGGTACAGACTTACTTACGCTCGTTAAATTTATTGCCGGCAGACAGACAAACCTAAATAAACGCCCGATATTTTTTGTCAGCATGCGTGGGTTTGATACTCATCAGAACTTATTAGTTGATCATGCGGAATTAATGCGGGATTTGAATAATGCCTTAATGGCGTTAAGCAATGCTCTTAAAGCACAAGGTGATTTTGATAAGGTTCTTACATTTTGCGGCTCAGAGTTCGGACGCACGTTAACGCCCAATGGCAATGATGATAGTGCGGGGACCGACCATGCTTGGGGAGGACACGCACTTTTAATGGGCGGTATGGTTAATGGTGGACATTTGTTCGGGACTCACCCTGATTTACAAACAGGGCAAGGACTCGATACAGATAAGCAAAGAGGTCGATGGATACCAACTACCCCAACCTGTCATGTCAGTGCTTTAATTTCTCATTGGTTCGGTGCTGAGAAAAGTCAACTGCCCGATATGTTTCCTTCGTTCAATAATTTCGACGATCCTTTCGCTAGCGCAGCAAACTTACAATTTTTTACGGGGCAATAATTGTTATGAATACAAATTTACGGTATGGCTTAACGCTCTTGAGTTGTTTGTTTATTTTTGCCTGCGGCGGTGGTGACAGCAGTACGCCAGAACAACCGCAACCACAACCGCCAGAGCAACCACAACCGCCAGAGCAACCACAGCCGCCAGAGCAACCGCAACCAGAAACCCCACGTATATCTGTTTCAGTTGTCAATGCGCTGGCAATTGAACAGGGTAACGTGCTAGGTAAGTTGAACGTTGAACGCACGGGTGACGGTGACGCTTTGTCGGTATCATATAGCCTCGAAGGGGTTATTGGTGATGCTGCAACGCCTGAAGACTACATGCTAATGTACAGCGATGGTGGGTCTGTGGGAAGTACTATCGAACTGGCTGAAAACCAAAACAATCGAGTCATTGAATTGCATCCAGTTCAAGATGATATGCGTGAAGTAATTGAATCATTCGAGCTTGCCATTGAGGCCGGAGAAGGTTACGAAATTACAGCCGATGACACAGTCAGCCTGCGCATCGCGGATGCTGACAACAGCCCTGAGAATAGAAAAGTATTTATCGGTTATTTCGCACCTCAGGACGACGCAACAACGGTTGGTAGTGGCGTGCTGTCATTAGTACTTCAAGGTGATAACGAACAAGCATTATTGTCATACGAATTTACTGGATTGAGCTCGACACAAACCGACCAACACATACACTTAGCACCATCGGGCACGGTGATCAAAGACATTCAGGCCACCGGTGAAGTTTATAACTATGTATGGGACCTCGAGCCTGGCGGACCGTTCACCTCAAAACAACAAATGCTTGATACACTTTTCGATGGTTTATTTTATTTAAACATACATACAGCAAATTATCCCAATGGCGAGATATATGCCACATTTCAGTACGACGAAGATGTTGAACCTCCGGAAGATTCTTTGTTGACTGAAGCTGATATAGATAGGGATATCATTCGCTTTTTAACACAAGCTACATTTGGCGCAACGCCGGCTGATTTTGCATTGCTAAAAAGTCAAATGAATACCACTGGCAGTAATCGGCTAGACGTTTACAGCGCGTGGATAGATCAACAGATAGCTTTGCCTCCTTCTAGTATGCTTGCATTAACCGATGCGACTAAAGCACAGTTCCTAGAAGAAGACGGCTGGTATGCTCGGCGGGACGCTTTTTGGCCACTGGCAATTTATGCCAATGACCAGCTGAGACAACGTCTAGCCTTTGCGTTAAGTGAAATTTTAGTTATTGGCGATGAAAATACCATAATACGGAGGGCCTATCGCGGTACCGCCGACTACTGGGATACTCTAGCTGGTGGCGCTTTCGGCGAATATAGCGATTTGTTGGAAGATGTCACGCGACATGCTGTGATGGGTATATGGCTTAGCCATTTGAAAAATGCTAAGGCGGACGAGGACCAAGGCACTTTTCCGGATGAAAACTACGCTCGAGAAGTTATGCAATTGTTTGGTTTTGGCTTAGTTCATCTACAACCTAATGGCACCGTTAAGCTAGCTGACAACAATCTTCCTCAAACAACTTATGACAATGAAATAATAAAAGAATTAGCCCGAGTATTTACTGGATTGGGGTTCTCTAAATTGAGTGATAACGACGGTACTATGGTTGACAACACACTGTTTAAGCTTGGAAATAGGACTAGTGGTGAACAATATCGGTGGACAGAGCCGATGATCTTCTTTGTCGATGAACACGATTTTGGCGGCAAGACCTTATTTGATAATCTCAACGAGGTCGTTGAAATTCCAGCTAAAGATGCAAGTTTGGAGAACGCGAATAATGAACTTAGAGAGGTTATTCAAGCGATAACTGCACATCCGACCACAGCGCCTTTTATTAGTTATCGTTTAATCCAAAGATTTGTAACCTCTAACCCAAGCAATGATTACGTCGAACGAGTCAGCCAAGTTTTTGGTGTGACTGGTGATCTAAAAGAAACAATTAAAGCGATATTACTCGACCCTGAAGCAAGAAATCCAGCCGTTATTTCGTCTGCTGCATTTGGTAAAACGAAAGAGCCAATATTGCGTTTTTCTGCAATGATGCGCGTGTTAAACGCTTATTCATCGGTTAGTTTCGATGAAGATGGAATCGACTACGCTGAGAGGACAACGTTTGCTGATAACGCTTCTCTGTTGCGATTGGGGCGCTTACCTATCGGACAACATAACTTGGGTGCTCCGTCGGTGTTTGATTTTTTTTCACCAGATTTTTCACCGTCCGGTGAGCTTGCCAGTCAATCTTTAGTTGCACC
>CAXRGW010000143.1:0-27331 GCA_964230255.1 Alteromonas sp. | reverse complement strand
TGCTTCAACTGTGCAAATGAGTCTGAGGTTACATTGTTCTGCGCATAATTGAGTAACGAGGCTAAACCGCCTTTTGCCTGATCAGAGGTAACACCCAAATTATCAGTCAACGCCGATAGCAACCCATCGACAGTTGGCTGCTCGACAACTTCAGTTTCGGCACTACCAAAGCCAAAGAAACTTTTTAAAGAATCAAAAAAGCCCTCAGCATGAACTTGAGTACTTACCGTCATACCAATTGTCAATAGCAACGCAGCCCTTGTTTTCATAACTTATTTACCTTGTGATTGAACCTATTTTTCATCCAACACTTTAGCATGGAAGACAAAGATTTCGAGCTTTTACTCGCCTTTCATTTTTGTCAGTGTTGATTTACGTAACTGTATTTTCGACTCTGCAAATGCACTACCCGGTAACATTTTGAGTTTTTCAGCATATCCCAATGCCGTCGGTAGCACTTTTTCTTGCGGCACAGCTGCATCAAGAAACCCAGCTTTTACCGCTTCATTGCCTACATAGATTCGAGAAAACAACAACGCTTCGGTTTGACACCTATTGTCTAAGCGAGCTTTGGCGAGTTCCATACCAAATGGAGGAAGCACCATACCAATAGCAGTTTCATTTAATCCGTACTTGGTATCATCATCTTTACCAATACGTAAATCTGCTGCCAAAAGCATAATTGCTCCCAGTGCAATACTATGACCTTCTGCCGCAACAACCACAGGAAGCGGATACGCATATAATCGAATGATAAGGTCAGCACCTGCTTGTACCAGTTCTTGTTGTTTTGATTCATCACCTGACTTCATCACTGAAAGATCAAACCCGCCACAAAACTTTCCTTTCCCGCCATAAAGCACAACCGCTTTCGTCTGTTTTTCCGCCGTGTCTAGTGCCTGATTAAACTGCTCAATTAACTTAAAGCCAACGGCATTTACTTTGTTGTCATCAAAGGTGATAACAGCGATATCGTTTTCTATTTTAAACTCGAAGGTCATTGGTCGTCCTAGTTGTACTGGATTGTGAGAGTTAAATGATTACGTAAAGACATCATACTTTAGCTCAAATGAGGTTGCATGCTCAGAGGATCCAGATTAAACGACATTGCGTCTAGTACAAGCTTCAACGGAGTTATTTATAGTTTGTTACTTCAATTTTTCTTGGTACTCTCACTAGTCATTAAAATGTAATCACAGCTATTCTCACCTGAAGGAACACATAGCAAAATGTGGAAAAAATTTATCCATGGATTAATCTTCGGAACGGGATTTGCCTGAGCATTAATACTTGTGTTCGCAGCTTACATTCACCTTATTTTGCCCTACACATTTAGTGACGAACCTGTAGGGAGCAGTGACGAGACAGTAGGTTATGCACCAGTAATAGATGAGCCTTCGCATTATCTCGGCCCATCTTTAATAATTATCGGTGACAACTCTGCAACAATGCTCGTTTTGGATTCGGGGCCTGGTTACATCAGCGGAAGTGTTACGGCTGTAACGGACCCTGAAGGATTAAAACTCAGACTTGCCCTCAATGGTTCTCTTTGGAGTCAATGGGCAGATGTTGACTCGCAGGGAAATTATAATATCTCAGTGCCTTTTGGTGAGTATCAAGTCAATGGTTTTGAACTAGACTTTAGGTCCGCAGATAAAGTGCTGCCGAACCAAATATCACATCCGAATCAACGGCTGAAAACTCAATCTTTTGTTGTTTCTGAAGAGGAGAATGGTGCTGGCTTAGCGCTTTCCTTTGTCGAGCCAGTAGTTAAGCTTTCTCTCGTTGAAAGTTATGACAACCCAAAAGACGTAATTTTACGCTGGCAACCCTATCAAGGAGCAAGCAAGTATCTAGTAAAATTAAGCGTGAAAGATTCCGCTGATGCTTCACGGAGCTCATCGGTAGATACCCAGAATAAGCTGATTGTAGAAACAACAGAACTCAAACTTAAAGAACACTCTATCCCGTTAGAGAAAAGTAAATACTACACCTTTGAGGTTCTCGCTGCTGATGAATTTGATCGTTTGCTATCTAAGTCTGTGTCTAAGTATGGTGAGTATGATTTCTATTTAAAGTAAAAGCCTCACATTAACAAAACGACAATCGGTCTAACCAACCAACCAGCTTACTAATAACGCCAGCGACAAAACTAAAATTGCGACCATCAATACACCAACAACGACGTAAGGCACAACACTTTGGTTCTGAAAATCGCGTTGATAATTTAACTGGCTTTGGACGCCAAAGAAACTCGCCAGCACACTGAACAGCACTTGCTTCAGTGTGGGCTTATCTTGTGACATGGGTAGACTTATAGCGAGCTAGTTGGAGAAGAGTGGAATGAGTCGTCTGAATCTGAATCATCCGAATACAACAGCTCTAGCAAGTCTAAGAAATGGAACTGATAGCCACGTGACTTGCCACCAATCCAATCGAACCAACTTACGGTTTCAGCAGCAGCGACTTGGCATGTGCTAGTTGCGTAATCGGCTTGTGCTTGCTCGCATTGTTCCATCAACTGCGACTCAACCGCACTGGTATTGAGTACAAATGCGACTACCACCGCTGATGCAATTGCCGCAATACTTAGTTTGCCAATCGACTTCCGGTTCATAGGCAACACCTCTTAGTACAAATATTGTGATAAGTATAATGGTTTATTTTTACGCGGAAAAGAAACTTATCCGGAAATATCGTTTTTTTGTCGTAAAAACAAAAAAACACGGCCGAAACCGTGTTTTTTAACGCAGTTAAGACTTAAAGAGAGAAAGTCTTACCGATTGTGAAGTACAAAGACTCGCTGTCGTCTAGCTCGCTGCCACTAACAACGAGTGCAACGCCTAGATCAAAACCTTCGTACTCGCCGCCATAACCAAACTCACCGTATTCACCAGTGAACTCGCGACCCCATTTACCGAAGGTAGCGTAGAATCCTTCGTGCTCAAGTGTTACACCGATGAATTCATATTTAGATTCAGTGTTAGCTTCATCGCCAACAACGCCGTCCCAGTCACCGATACTGTACTCGAGGCTTACAAACTCGTAAGACAAACCGAAGTTCAATTCGTTGTATGCTGAGTCGAAGTCACCCGTGTACTGATAAGTAGTGAAGCCAAAGCTCAAGCCAATGCCATTGTCTAGCTCTGTGCCGTAACCTGCATAAAAGTCTACTTCCAAACCGTCTTCAACTTCCGCGCCCCAAGTTCCTGCGTAGAAACCCCCTTCTGACTCGAAGTCAACGCCAGCGTATGCTGATGCAGATTCAGTCTGTTGGATACCACGGAAGTGGTAATCTGACATAATACCTGCGTTAGCAGACCACTCTGCGAAAGCAGACTGACTGGCCATGGTTGAACTTAGAGCAAGGGCAGTAAGCGCTGCTAGTTTGTTGAGTTTCATGTGTGTTCTCCGTTGATTTATATTCTTTTTCAATCTTAGTTGTACAATTTGCACTACATAATTGTGTGCAAACTACTCTGTCAAGTTGTGTTTGTTATTATTCTGTGCATTGTCACGCAAAAGTAATGCCTAATTTTTCGCTACTGATTGTAACTTCAGAAATTTAACAAATTATTGTTTTTAAAGCCTTTTTTTAAAATTATTAAAATTACACTTATAGGGCCAGAAGGCTGGCGTGCACTATTAGGCTTCAATTGCACCACTTTAGTGCCAAATATAAATAGTATCAAGGGTTAGCGATGATTTGATATGCTTGGATTATGTTGCAATTTATTTACTGAAGAAAATCATAGTGAAACACCCATATCTAATCGCACCTTCAATTCTATCGGCCAACTTCGCTGCGTTAGGAGAAGACGTAGTTAATGTATTGACCGCTGGGGCTGACATTGTTCACGTAGATGTAATGGACAATCACTACGTGCCCAACCTCACTTTTGGTCCTGTGGTGTGCAAGGCATTGCGAGATTACGGTGTTACTGCGCCATTGGATGTGCATTTAATGGTTGAGCCAGTGGATGAATTGATCAGTGCATTCGCAGCAGCGGGTGCGGATTATATTAGTTTTCATCCCGAAGCGTCTAAACACGTCGACCGCAGTATTCAGCTTATCATTGATAACGGCTGCAAGCCGGGCTTAGTGCTAAATCCAGCGACCCCGTTGACGACTTTGGATTACGTCTTAGATAAATTGTATTATGTGTTATTGATGTCAGTGAACCCTGGCTTCGGTGGACAGGCTTTTATTCCATCCACTCTGGAAAAACTGCGCCGCACAAAGCAAATGATCGCTAACCGAGGACTGAATACGCGAATTGAAATTGACGGCGGCGTAAAAGTCGATAATATTCGCCAAATCGCAGAAGCTGGAGCAGATATGTTTGTTGCCGGCTCAGCAATATTTAATCAAACTGACTACAGTAAAGTGATCGCTGACATGCGTCAGCAATTAGCGTTAATTGATCAGATCTAGTTTAATCAATCTCGACGAGACGTTTTCATGAGTAACAAACCTATCGTATTAAGTGGCTGCCAGCCTTCCGGACAATTGACCATTGGTAATTATATGGGAGCCTTGCGCCAATGGGTCGCAATGCAAGATAGTCATGAGTGTCTCTACATGTTGGTTGATTTGCACGCGATTACTGTGCGCCAAGAACCCAAAGCCTTATATGAAGCTTGTCTCGATGGCCTAGCGCTATATGTTGCCTGCGGCATAGACCCCGTCAAGAGCACTATTTTCATTCAGTCACAAGTGCCCGAGCATGCGCAATTGTCGTGGGTTTTAAATTGCTATGCACAAATGGGTGAACTGAATCGCATGACACAGTTTAAAGATAAGTCATCTAAGCACAGCCAAAACGTTAACGTTGGCCTTTATAGTTATCCGGTGCTGCAAGCAGCAGATATTTTGCTATATCAGGCGAATGAAGTACCCGTAGGTGAAGATCAAAAGCAACACTTGGAGTTAACCCGAGACATTGCAACGCGCTTTAACAATCTATATGGCGACGTGCTGACCTTACCTGAGCCTTATATTCCGCAACAAGGCGCAAGAGTAATGAGCTTGCAGGATCCGACAAAGAAAATGTCAAAGTCAGACACTAACCCCAATAACATTATCGGGCTGTTGGAAGAGCCGAAAAAGCTCAGTAAAAAGATTAAACGCGCAGTTACTGATTCCGATGAGCAAGCGCGCATCTATTTCAATGCGGAAGAAAAGCCGGGGGTATCTAACTTACTTTCGTTATTGTCGTGCGCCACTGATACAAGCATCGATAACTTGGTCCCTCAGTACGAAGACAAAATGTACGGCCACCTGAAAGGCGATGTCGCTGATGCTGTTGTTGCACTAGTTGAACCCATTCAAGCGCGCTACCGAAAATTACGCAATGATCGTGCAAGCCTTGATGACATTATGCTTGCAGGCGCTAATGCTGCTTCTGAACGCGCTGCGAAAACCTTAGAGCAGGTTTACCACGCCGTAGGATTTGTGCCAAAGCCAAGATAACGCCGGTGTTATTGTTAATCGACAACTATGACTCATTCACGCATAACTTGGCCCGCTACTTCGTTGAGTTGGGCCAGCGTGTCGAAGTGGTGCGCCACGATCAGATAAGTATCGATGATATAAAGACCATGGCGCCCGATTATATCGTTTTGTCTCCCGGTCCATGTACGCCAAATGAAGCAGGGGTTAGTTTAGCGGTTGTTGCTGCCTTTAAAGGTAAAATTCCGATTTTAGGCGTTTGTCTTGGTCACCAAACTATAGCCCAACATTTCGGTGCATCCATAGTCAAAGCGCAAACTATAATGCATGGTAAAACCTCATTAGTGAGCCATGCTAGTGGTGTTTTATTTAACGCGGTAAATTCACCTTTTCAAGCAACCCGCTATCATTCGTTGGTAATCGCGCCATCAACACTGCCAGATGAATTTTCAGTCACCGCTTGGGTGGGAGATCCAAGCGATCCGAGCCGTTATGAGATCATGGCAATAGAGCATTACTCTATGCCGCTGTTTGGCGTACAATTTCACCCTGAATCACTAATGACTGAATTTGGCCACCAAATCTTGGCTAACTTCTTAGCGCACAAGGCAAGCAGCAATGACAGTTGCTCAGACATGCGCTAAGATCTTGTAACTAATAATAAAGTATAAAAGAATCCACCACACGCCCTAATGAGTAATAGCCTGGACAATCAGTACGCAATATTAAAGCATCGCTTTGAATGCTTGATGATTTCTACTTCTAAGGCAAACGATCTGACTGGCCGCGAACTACCCGGTTACGTTAAGTATGAAGACTCAGAACAAGGTTTTGCACGGCGTGAATTACTGCAGGTGGAAAAGCAGGCAATCGAAAGTAAACAGTTCGACGAAATTAATAATCAATCATACGTCGATAGCGTTCGCAATGAGTTTCACCGAACTTTGTTACAACATTTTGAGGTAGAGTTACAAGACTACACCAGCGTCTATCATCGCATTTTAAATCTCAACGAGGCACTTCCTGATTTACTCGATTTGCTCGCGGTTAACGCCTGCACAATAGCGCGTCTTGAACCAATCGCGGCCCGCATCCCATGGTTGTATGATGAATTATTAAAGATTGTCAACGCACCACAAAATCGACGTCGAGATTCGCGCGGTAGACTTATCGAGGTGGAAACTCTGCGTGCAGCGCTTAGTTTTATCAACATAGACAACCTACAACTATTGATTCCGGCGCTTATCTTTCGTCGTACCATTCCTCAGGTAACAGATCCGTTCCCACAAATTAAGGCTCGAGTTTGGCAGCAAGCACTAAACACAGCTCTCACTGCACGCTTTTTGGCGTCTGCGGCTGGCGTGCGTGAGAATGACGCCTATTCATTAGGAATATTGCAAGGCATTGGCAGAAATGCCATTACACGATTGTATTTTCGTTTGTTTGAAAAACTCCAACGGCACGAGTTAGAAGTTGCGCAAGCCAAAAAACAGCGCAAAAAGCACGATGCACTGACCCAAATTGAACCCTCATCTAACTTCCTTATTGCTTTGTGGAATGATTACGCCGATAAAACTCTCGCTGTGACATTAGAACATATGCACCTCAAGCGTCTGTTAATTCACCCGTCAGCGAAAATATTAGCAAATGGCCAAGCACCCGGCGAGGAAGACCCATTGGCAGTTCTGATCCAACAAGCGCGCGATTATGGGCAGTTTCGCGCGCTCAAAGCGCAACGACTTATCGAAGCAGACGAAGCTAAGGTAATTTTGCGAGCCTCAAAAATCCCAACCAACGCAATTGCACAGCTCAATGCACTCGATTTGCGAAAACTGCCGCTCAACATAAAGCCCGATTTAGACGAATATCATTAAAAAATTTGTATATAACTATGCAACAGCGCGAAAAATTCGCTCACTTACACCTATCCTAGCGCTCATCAGTAACTGTTCAGTCATGGCGCAAGTGCAATTCAGATAGTTATGCAAATTTATTGCAAATAGCTGCATAAACCCTTTATTCACAAGGGTTTCAGCGTTTTCAAACGAGACAAACCTTGAATCTTTAGGCATAATAGGCGGCTAGTTTTTGCACATCTGCGGTTTTTCATAGCGCAACAGTGCCCCAAAGAGAAGAGGTTAGATCTATGCACGTAACTCGTGAAATGTTTAATGATGTAATGGTACCAAACTACAACCCAGCGAATATGATCCCCGTGCGCGGTGAAGGTTCGCGAGTATGGGACCAAGACGGTAACGAGTACGTCGACTTTGCTGGTGGCATTGCAGTGAACGTTTTGGGTCACTGCCACCCAGAGTTAGTTAAAGTATTGACTGAGCAAGGTGAAAAATTATGGCATTTGAGTAATGTTTTTACGAATGAACCTTCGATTCGCCTAGCTAAGAAGCTTACTGACGCAACGTTTGCTGATCGTGTTTATTTCGCTAATTCTGGTGCTGAAGCCAATGAAGCGGCTTTGAAGTTAGCACGCCGTTTTGCTTTAGACCACCACGGCGAAAGCAAAGACCAAATCATTTCATTTAAACAAGGCTTTCACGGTCGTACCTTCTTTACTGTAACAGTTGGCGGTCAAGCGGCTTATTCAGACGGATTTGGCCCTAAGCCTGGTGCTGTTGATCACTGTGCCTATAATGACTTAGCTGCTTTCGAAGCACTCATTACGGACAAGACTTGCGCAGTTATGATGGAGCCTCTCCAGGGCGAAGGCGGCATTATCGTACCAGACCCAGAATTTGTAAAAGGTGTCCGCGCACTGTGTGACAAGCACAACGCTTTACTTATTTTTGATGAAGTTCAATCCGGTGTTGGTAGAACGGGACATTTATATGCATACATGGGGCTTGGTGTTAGGCCAGACATACTAACCACCGCTAAATCTCTCGGTGGAGGCTTCCCTATTGGTGCCATGCTAACTACTACTGCAATTGCTGCAAGCCTTAAACCTGGTACTCACGGTAGTACCTATGGCGGTAACCCTCTTGCCTGTGCTGTTGCTGAAAAAGCACTGGATATTGTGAACACTGAAGAAGTCATGCAGGGCGTTTTGGCAAAAGAAGCATTGTTCCGTAAACATTTGGCTGCAATTAACGAAAAATACGACGTTTTCAGCGAGATCCGCGGCCAAGGTATGCTATTGGGCTGTGCACTAAACGACAAGTATAAAGGTCGCGCACGCGACTTCATGATGGCCGCCACTGAACATCACTTAATGTGTCTAGTAGCCGGTGCCAACGTGGTTCGTTTCGCCCCTTCTTTGGTTATTCCTGACGAAGATATCGAACTAGGGTTAGCGCGCTTTGAAAAAGCCGTTGCCCAAGTTGTAAATGCTGCTCAGGATTCAGCCGCTTAACAGGACCGCATCATGAATATTATTCGTCCCATTCGCCAAAGCGATTACGCTGCTCTGCACGCTATTGCCGAAGAATCGGGTATCGGGTTTACCTCGTTACCCGTAAATGAAGGTTTATTGCGCCGCAAAATCGAAAAATCAGAAGCATCCTTCATCGAAGGCGTAAACCAACCAGGCAAACAGAGTTATTTGTTTGTCATGGAGAACACCGACAATGGTCACGTGGTTGGTACTACTGGGATCGAAGCCGCAGTTGGCTTGGATGACGCTTTTTATCACTACCACGTGGGTAAAGTTGTGCACGCCTCGCGCGAACTCAACATTCACAACACTGTGGATATTCTGACGTTTTGTAATGATTATTCCGGCGTTACAGAAATCTGTACACTGTTCTTGCGCGAAGAAGCACGTGGCGGCTGTAATGGACGATTCTTATCTAAGGTGCGTTTCTTGTTTATGCAAGAGCATCAACAGCGCTTTGCCGATATCGTTATCGCTGAAATGCGCGGTGTTAGCGACGAGAATGGTCAATCTCCATTCTGGCAGTGGTTAGAAGAACACTTTTTCTCAATGGACTTCCCGACGGCTGACTATCTGACTGGTATCGGCAACAAGGTATTCATCGCGGAACTGATGCCTAAGTATCCGATCTACGTCAACTTGCTATCATCACAAGCTCAAGCAGTGATTGGCGAAGTGCATGACAAAACCAAGCCGGCGTTACAACTTCTGCAACAAGAAGGTTTCACGTGCCGCGGTTATGTGGATATTTTTGATGCGGGCCCTACAGTTGAAGCACAACTTTCAAATATAAAAACGGCGCAAGCGAGTAAGCGATTACCGCTTGAAATAGCACAGACCCCACACAAAAAGGCGACTGATAGCTTTATCATCAATACGTCAGTGACCAATTTCCGTGCTGTCGTAAATCCCGTTTTCGTCGATGAACAACAACAAAAAGCTTACATCAGCGCAGCCGCTGCGGCAGCGCTTGAAGTGCAAGCAGGCGATATGATTCGCTTTGCCCCAGTGCGCTTAGGAGAAAACTAATGACACAAGCAACTCATTTTATCGACGGCCGCTGGATCAGTGGTCAAGGTCACGCAATTAAGTCTATCGACCCAGCCAAGAATCAAACTATTTGGCAAGGCGTTAGCGCCTCTGCTGAAGATGTTGATTTAGCAGTGAAATCTGCACGAGGTGCATTTGCCACTTGGTCGCAAATGACATTTGAAGCACGCTTAGCTGTGGTTGAAGCGTTTAAAGATCAGTTGAGTGAAAACGAACAAGCTCTAGCTCAAACTATTGCTGAAGAAACTGGTAAACCGTTGTGGGAAACGGCCACAGAAGTTGTTGCTATGATTGGTAAAGTTGCTATCTCGGTGAAAGCCTACCAAGAGCGCACAGGTACCGTTGAAAACGCAATGCCCGTTGGTAAAGCGTATATTCGTCACAAGCCACATGGCGTGGTTGCTGTATTCGGTCCTTATAACTTCCCTGGACATCTACCCAATGGTCATATCGTGCCTGCGTTGTTAGCGGGTAATACAGTCGTTTTTAAACCTAGCGACTTAACACCCAAAGTGGCTGAACACACTATCCAGTTGTGGGAGAAAGCGGGACTTCCGGCTGGTGTTGTGAATTTGGTGCAGGGCGAAGTGGTTACTGGCAAAGCACTGGCTAGTCACGCCAATATAGACGGTTTGTTCTTTACTGGAAGCTCGCGCACAGGCAAGCTGTTACACGAACAATTCGCAGGACATCCTGGCAAAATTTTAGCACTTGAAATGGGCGGTAATAACCCACTAATCGTGCGCCACGTTGCTGATGTTGACGCCGCAGTTCACGACATCGTGCAATCAGCATTTATCACCTCGGGTCAACGTTGCACCTGTGCACGTAAACTATTCTTACCGAATACCGAAAAAGGCGATGCAATCCTAAGTCGCTTGCTCTTTGTCACCAAAGCTATCGAGATAGGCAATTATGATGCTGAAGAGCAACCGTTTATGGGTGCGATGATCTCAGCAGGCGCAGCTGCATCGATGGTTAAGGCGCAACGCGCTTTACAGGAGCAGGGCGCGACCTCTTTGCTCGAACTTGAGCAGTTAGATGCCAATAAAGGCTTTGTAACGCCAGGTATTATTGACGTAACAGCCATTGCTGAAGACATGCCGGACGAAGAGCACTTTGGCCCGTTGTTAAAAATCATTCGTTACGACGATTTTGATGCAGCCATTGCATTGGCCAATGACACTAGTTTTGGTTTATCTGCTGGTTTACTGGCAGATAGTCGTGCTGATTATGAGCATTTCCTCGCCCATATTCGTGCTGGCATAGTTAACTGGAACCGGCCAATAACAGGGGCTTCTAGTGCCGCGCCATTTGGTGGTATTGGCGATAGCGGTAACCACCGCGCAAGCGCCTATTATGCTGCTGACTATTGTGCCTACCCAGTTGCTTCGGTAGAGCTTGAACAGGTCACATTGCCAACTAGCCTAAGCCCTGGACTGACGATTTAAATTAAGGATACATGATGCACACTTCAGTAGAAAGCCTATTTGCAGCACTCTGGCAAGACTACATTCAAATCACACCTTCAGCCCATGCAGTACATCAACTGCTTGCCGCTGATGGTGAGGAAATCATTAACGATCATGTTGCGTTTCGCACATTTGATCGCGCCAAAATCAATTTAGATAAGTTAGCTGCACACTTTTTGGCACTTGGTTACGAAGCTAAAGGGGATTACGATTTCGTTGCGAAAAAGCTAACAGCCAAACACTTTGAGCATCCTAATACCACCTATCCGAAAGTGTTTATTAGTGAATTGCGCGTTGATGAACTGTCCCCCGAGGCCGCAGCTATTATTGATGGCTTAATTGCACAAATCGAAGAAGATGCTGCGCAGGCGACCGACTTTTTATATTCAGGTCCGCAGTGGCAAGTATCGGCAGCGGACTATCGCGCACTGTTAGCAGAATCTGAGTATGCTGCGTGGATGAGTGCTTGGGGCTTTAGGGCCAACCATTTCACCGTGAGCGTTAATCAGCTACACAGTGGTTTATCACTAGTAGAAGTTAACCAAGCCCTTAAAGATAAAGGCTTTGCGCTAAACACCTCTGGTGGTGAGATAAAAGGTGGTGAAGACGTCTGCCTTGCACAGTCATCTACCATGGCCGACCGCTACAACGTTGAATTCTGCGATGAAACACTTGAAATCCCAAGCTGCTTCTACGAATTCGCCCAGCGTTATAACTTGCCCAATGGCGAGCTTTATCACGGTTTTGTAGCTGCATCGGCAGACAAGATCTTCGAAAGCACCAACGCAATGGAATAGCAATCACATCCGCTGTGCTGTTATGCTTAAGCCGTCAACGTTTGGTGGTTTTTATGCTTAAAAAAGTACTGCTTATTTGTATGTTTATCGGTGTCACAGGTTGTGCAAAGCAAGCCGTGACACCCGACTACGATCCCGATTATAACTTCAGTAATATTCAACAACTCACCATCGTAGCGAACGACGCAGATGGCAATCCCTCCCATCGTCATATTGCCTTGTTACTCGAACAAGCCTTAATCGCAGCAAATATTAAGGTTAGTGCATCGAGTAATATCAAGCTTTTGGTTGATGCCTTTATTGAAGAGCGACCTAATGATCAAGCCGTCAGTATTGGCTTAGGTACTGGTACCTCATCACGCAACTCATCAATTGGTATCGGCACATCGGTCCGAATCCCAATCGGCGATGATACAGTTGAGTGGCAAGTCATCCAATTAGACTTGGTCGACAATAACCAAGTGATCTGGACGGCCCGTGACGATGCCAAACTTAAGGTTAAAGATGGTAAAGGTCGTCATGAAGCCCAACAATACATAATTGGTCGACTGTTAGAGAACTTCCCGCTGACTAATGACCAGGGCGGCGAGTAATGCAGTATTCAGGTGGCTGCCATTGTGGCAAGGTCAGGTTTACAGTTGAACTACCAGATGAAATCGAAGTAGAAGATTGTAACTGTAGTGTGTGTAGCAAATTCGGCTTCTTACATGTGATAGTGCCCAAATCTGCGTTTACACTGCTTACCAGCGAAGAAGAATTAAGCGAGTACCGTTTTAATAGTGGCGTTGCAGCTCATTATTTCTGTAAAACCTGTGGGGTAAAATCTTTTTATATCCCGCGCTCAAACCCAGATGGCGTCGACGTTAATTTGCGTTGCTTAGACAGTCGCCCACCGGTAGTAAACATCGTCCCATTCGATGGGCAAAACTGGGAGCAACACGCACATAAGTTAGCTCACAAGAGCGTTTAATCACGCATTCCCCCTATGTTCGTTGTTACTCTGCCTCAGACTTACTAGCGTCTTCAGTGGGCGCTAAACCTGGCACTTCTAATTCTATGCTATCTACTCGCTGAAGACCGCGTGGAAGTTTGTTACCGCGACGTCCGCGCTCACCTTTATAGTGCTCGAGATCACTGGCACTTAACGACATACCTCGCTTGCCCGCAATAACACGGATACTTGCACCGTCGGGTACCACTGCAACTACTTTCACGTATTCTTCGCGGGATTGCGCTCTAGCGCTAGGAACGTTAATCAGCTTGTTGCCCTTACCTTTGCCCAACGTGGGTAAATCGCGCAACGGGAATAACAACATACGCCCTTCAGTTGTGATTGATAAACACCAGTCGCTACTGTGATCCGTAACTTTTTGCGGCACCATCGCTCGAGCGCCTGTCGGCAAGGTAAGGTACGCCTTACCGGCTTTGTTTTTACTGAGCATGTCTGAAAATTTACCGACAAACCCATAACCGGCGTCACAAACCATCAAGAATTGTTGTTCATCAGCGGCCATCAGCACATGCGCAAATGACTCACCGGCAACGAGTCCAAAGCGACCAGTCAGCGGTTCACCTTGGCTACGTGCAGACGGTAAAGAGTGTGCATCACAAGCAAACGCCCGACCCGATGTATCTAAGAATACCGCTTGCTGATTGCTGCGCCCTATCGCGCTGGCTAAATAGCTATCACCGGCCTTGTAGCTTAAACCCGCAGCATCGACCTCATGACCTTTAGCGCAGCGCGCCCAACCTTTTTCAGAAAGCACCACGGTGACCGGTTCTGAAGGTACCAGCTCTTTCTCTGAAAGTGCTTTTGAGTCGCCACGTTCAACCAATGGTGAGCGACGGGCATCGCCGTAGGTCTCAGCATCAGCCAGTAGCTCTTTCTTAATCAGAGTTTTTAAGCGTTGGTCGCTACCAAGGATTAATTGTAACTTGTCACGCTCTGCGGCGAGCTCTTCCTGCTCACCGCGAATTTTCATTTCCTCTAACTTGGCCAAGTGACGCAACTTGAGTTCAAGTATCGCTTCGGCCTGCGTATCGGATAAACCAAAACGCTCCATGAGTACTGGTTTTGGCTTGTCTTCTTGACGAATGATGGCTATCACTTCGTCAATGTTTAAGAAGGCAATCATCAAGCCTTCCAAGATGTGTAAACGCGCGAGTACTTTGTCTAGGCGGTACTGCAAACGACGCGTAACGGTTGACTTACGGTAGCTAAGCCACTCGCTTAAAATCGCTTTTAGATCTTTAACCTGTGGTCGACCATCAAGGCCAATCATATTGAGGTTAACCCGATAGCTCTTCTCTAAATCAGTAGTGGCGAATAAATGCGCCATAAGCTGCTCGATCTCAACGCGATTAGAGCGCGGAGTAATGACTAATCGAGTCGGGTTTTCATGGTCTGATTCGTCGCGTAAATCACTAACCATCGGTAACTTTTTGGCTTGCATCTGTGCCGCAATTTGCTCGAGAATCTTGCCACCCGAAGCTTGATGTGGCAATGCAGTTACAATGACATCACCATTTTCCTCGTGGAATACAGACCGCATCTTGATTGAACCACGACCTGTTTGATAAAGCTTGGCAATATCGCTGCGTGGTGTGATGATTTCCGCTTCAGTGGGATAATCAGGTCCTTGAACAATCTCTAACAGTTCCCCTAATTCAGTGCGGCTGTTGTCCAACAATTTCGCACAAGCATTAGCGAGTTCACGCACATTGTGCGGTGGGATATCGGTGGCCATACCGACAGCAATACCGGTTACACCATTAAGCAAGATATGCGGTAGCCTTGCCGGCAATACTTTTGGTTCTTTTAAGGTACCGTCAAAGTTCGGTGCCCAATCTGCGGTGCCCTGCCCTAACTCAGAAAGTAAAA
The DNA here is from genome assembly GCA_964230255.1 of Alteromonas sp. Classification (GTDB taxonomy): domain Bacteria; phylum Pseudomonadota; class Gammaproteobacteria; order Enterobacterales; family Alteromonadaceae; genus Alteromonas_E. The sequence goes on along the minus strand of CAXRGW010000143.1, from coordinate 12,288 downwards.
CTTCACTAAATTTAGACAGACGCGCTTCGGTGTATCGCATCGCAGCAAATGACTTGGGATCATCTGGAGCCCCCCAGTTGCCTTGCCCATCAACTAACGGATAACGATAAGAAAAGGGTTGCGCCATTAGCACCATGGCTTCATAACACGCTGAATCGCCATGCGGGTGAAACTTACCTAATACATCACCAACGGTACGTGCTGATTTCTTATATTTTGCATTCGCACTTAAACCTAAGTCAGACATAGCGTATATAATTCGCCGCTGCACTGGCTTCAAGCCATCACCGATATGAGGCAAAGCCCTATCCATAATGACGTACATTGAGTAATTTAAATAAGCTTCTTCGGTAAAGCGCTGCAACGGCAGTTGTTCAACGCCGTCTGAATTGATGATGATGTTATCGCTCATATGATCGTGGTACTGTATTTTTGCTGTTGTTTTGGTAACAATGAGACTGTTTTCAAAACCATGATAAACGATTCAATCACAGAGTGATACGCGCAATAAGAGTAAAAATGAATTTATCTATTCTCACTTTTAGGACTCAGAAACACCATTGTGCGTTTGTCACTTTCATACTGGGGCTCATATTCACAATAGTCCTGTTAGCGAGCCAAGCAGCATCTGCGCAAATGAATATGCAGATCCTTCGCAGCGATGAGGCTGTGCAGCTTTCAAATAACTTTTTCGTCCTTCGTGAAAATGAAGTTCCCTTTACCATCGAACAAGCAGTATTGCTAAAAGACAACTTTCGCTGGTCAGGACGAAATAACCCTAACTACGGTTTTTCAAATACGGGGGTTTGGCTATTAGCACGATTTAGCCATTTTACCGAGAACAATGAATGGGTCATTGATTTAGACTTTAGCCAACTTGACACTGTCGACTTTTATCTGCTCATCGATGGAAAGCTTGTTCAGCAAGCATCACAAGGTCGATTGCGAGCCAGCCAACATTATCGTATTCCACTGATAAAGTCAGAGATCCCATCAGGCGCCGACGTGGAGTTGTTCATACGTATCGAGAGCAGTAGCTCGAGTCTTATTGCTCCAGTTACTATTCGTTCAGAGGTTGATCATACCCGTGCAATGTTAATCGACAGTATTATCTGGGGGTTGTTTTATGGGGGGTTATTTATCCTCGCAATCTATAACCTCGTATTGTATTTCGGTGCCAAAGAGAAAAGCCTATTGGCCTATGTGGGTTATATAACAACTGTACTGATCTGGCAGTTTGTTTGGGGAGGCCACATTCACCTAGTGACCTTCGACGGTATTTCGCCATGGTTGATACAACACTCAAATTTGATCTTTGTGATCATCGGTATCAGTAGCGGTATTTTTAGCATTGCGTTCTTAGATTCGCCAGTTAATGCACCGAAGTCGCATCTAATTGTGATTCTGATGCTTTACTTACAGGGCATCCTAGGTATCGCCGCCCTTTTCTCGATTTTCCCGCCGATTTGGCTAAATGGCGCCATCTACACTGTCAGCATTTTGGCTATTGCCAGTTATATCTGTGCAGGAATAGAGTCGCTGTCGAACAAGTTTCAACCTGCGCGCTATTTTATGTTCGCCTGGGGTATGTTAGCAATTGGCGCTCTCATTGGTATTTTGAGTCTAATTGGCTTTTTACCTTCCAATCGATTTACCGCGTACTGTTTCCAGGTCGGAGTGTTTTTGGAAGCAGGGCTCTTTTCATTAGCCTTGATGGACAAGAGTAGAAGTCAATTAGAGCGAGAAGTTGAACAAGCGACGACCGACTTGCGCAACAATATGGAATTGATCGAAGAACAAAATGCACGCTTGGATATTGCTCGTAAAGACGCAATTAAGGCCAGCAATGTGAAATCGCAATTTTTGGCCAATATGAGTCACGAGATCCGCACGCCGCTAAATGCCATATTGGGGTTTAGCCGAGAACTGTCGCACGCCCCACTGCCGGCTGAAAAGCAAGAGCAAGTGCGAATTATTAACGGCGCTGCAGACAGTCTATTGACTATTGTCAACGACGTTCTCGACTTTTCAAAGATTGAAGCAGGAAAGCTACAACTTAATAACCAGCCTTTTTCACCGAACCAGGTGTTCGAAGAAATGGTGAGTTTAATGTCCAAGTCTGCCCACCAAAAAGGACTCGAATTTATTTTTGAGCTAGCGCCATTGCCAGATAAGTTAATTGGCGACGTGTTTCGGATCAAACAAATCCTGAACAATCTGTTGAGCAACGCGATTAAATTTACTTCAACGGGCTACATTACATTCGCTGCAAGTGGGCAAACTCGAGAGCACGGTTTATTTGAATTGCAGTTGAAAGTTGAAGACACTGGAATAGGTATCAGCCGCCAAGATCGCAAGAAGTTATTCAGTGCGTTTTCTCAGGTCGATGATGCGTTAAATCGCAATTATCAAGGTACTGGTTTGGGCTTGGTTATTTGTCAGGAATTGGTCAAACTGATGCGCGGTCAAATTAGTCTGCAAAGTACACCGGGACAAGGCAGTTGCTTCACCATTACACTGAGAATGAATCAGCTCTCCAGTCGCTACTATTTGTCCGAAAGCGACGAGTGGTTTGGTAAACGTGTAGTCATTTTCGACCCTATCCCGGCCACAAGACAATCAACTGCGCGCCTAATGCATTGCCTAGGCGCTAAAGTTGTCAGTTGTGAATCGTTAGAGTTCCTCGATCGCGCAGCCCAAGAATGGGCGCAGGTGGATTACTTATTTGCCTGCCTTCCCGTGTATAAACTCGAGCATCGCAATGATGTATTGAATCACTTATTACAGTTCAATGCAGCCAAGCGCATCTTAATGTATTCAGGCCCAGATCCGTTTAATCACTATCCGAGCTTGAGTCAGCATTTCAATACACAATTGCGAATGCCGCTGACTCCAAACAAAATCGATGGACTGTTGCGCGCACCTAAGCACACTGAAGACAATCCTTTGCAAACCCGTCTTGAGCAACTTCCAAGAATAAATATTCTGGCCGTGGATGACATGGAAATGAACTTAAAGCTTATTGATACTTGGTTGCATGGCACACCTGTTAATCTCGTGCTCAGTAACAGTGGCGCAGATGCGGTCGCAAAATGTCACAAACAGGAATTTGATATTATTCTAATGGATGTGCAGATGCCGCACATGGATGGACTACAGGCGACTAAAAAGATTAGGAAAACCGTGGCCAATATGGGCACGCCGATAATTGCGGTTACGGCCCACGCCTTTAAAGAAGAACAAGAGCGTTTAATGGCGTCAGGCATGGATGACTACCTACCCAAGCCAATTGACCTTAATCAGTTAACTGACATACTTAATCGCTGGTGCTCGGCTATCGATTCTCCGCCAGCTAAAGATCCGAGTGTTGATTGGGACTTAGCATTAAGGCGCGCAAATGGCAATGAGGCAGCTGCAAAAGAGTTACTAGAAGCATTTGTTGAACAACTACCGAGTGCGATACAAGACATAGAATCAGCATGGCAGCGCAATAAACATGAAGAATTGCAAAGCCTTGTTCATCGTATTCACGGAGCCAGTTGTTACACCGGTGTCGGAGTATTCCAAGGGTTATGCCACAACATTGAATCAGCGCTGAAAAAAGGCGACTTTGAAAGCGTAGGGCAACAAATGCCAGAGCTTATAGAAGAAAGCTCAAATGTTATTGAAGCGGGGCCTGAACACTTTGCATAGCACTACTTCACGACTGCGAGGTTTGCTTAACCCTATCTTGGCAGCTGCGAAGTAGTGCAACAAATTCATTCACAGGTCGATCGAGTTCCGCAGCAGCAATATACAAATCATAACCGAGCCTCTCGCGTAACTTAAGCATGCGGTTCGCAAACATTGCTTGTACACCCTTCAACACCATACCACCAGCGGTTTTAAAGCGATCATCTTCGATTAAGTCATTACCTGCGCATGTGCCCGTAGTGCAATTTTCTTCCGGGTTCTGCAGCAACAAGGGGCGCTGCTCCATTAAAATGTTGGTCGCTAAGCGCGGCGATATTGTCTCTATCACGGTCGATGTATCTCGTAGCCGAAACCCGACAAGTTCTAAGTTCCGGGTTTCAATACCACGAGTTACGCGCGGCGAATCTATGCGCTGAATGTTATCCCAGGTTAATTGCCACTGACCACTGCGATGCATGTAAGTAATACCTTCAGGGGTTATTTCCAAACTGTAATTGGGTTCACGAATTTTGAACCACCCCATGATCACACCAACAATACCGGCACTAGCGATAAACACACCGACTAGAAATAAATACTTGGCAAACAATGAAATAACGACTAATCCCAGCGTCAGCAAACCAATACCAATTAGTGTAGTTGTGATGCCATTGCGCTTAGAGGTAGCGCGGATCGCGATAACTTGCTCATTGCCAGACATACAAATACACCAATAACATTATGACGCCCCACACTATAATCAGACGCCAGCGCTGGCATTTCTCACAATCAGTTGACCACCAAATTCGCGCTTTTTTACCTGTCATTACAGTGCCTCACACTCACGCTAAGTAACCTGAACTCGGGATAAGTAGAATGAGCAATCGTGTTTATTTAGAACGACTATAACTGCGAAAACGTTCAATTCAAGTGGTATTTTGTAGCAAAAAAGAGCCTGGCGCATAGGGGCACGCCAAACTCTGGATAACTCAATTATTACGACAATTGTGGTTGCAATGATGAAGAGCGAGATTGCTTTGCCGCACGACGTTGGTCACGAGCAGTGCGAACACGGCACAATAGAGCGACTATTGCCGGGGTAAAAATCAGTGACAATATAACCGAGAACCCTACGCCACCAGCTAGCACTACAGCCAATGGTGGCCAGAACGAACCTTCGCTAAAGAGCAGTAACGGTACTAATCCGCCAACCGTTGTGAAAGTGGTTGAAAGAATATGTCGGCTACAACTCATGGTTTCCGTCACAATCGCGGCAGTGCTGCCAGCCTTAGCCTCGGGGTTTGCATTTATCGCGGCAATTACCACTATCGAACCATTAATCGCCACTCCGATTAGACCTGCACTACCTAACAGTGGATTAAATCCTACCGGTAAACCCGAAATCCACAGACTGAAGAAGCCCAAGCCTACGGATAAAATTGCGACTACCGCGATCACACCTGCCATCCGCACACTGCTAAAGGTTAGGATCAAAGTGGTGATCATAAGTACTAGTAATACCGGTGCGTAAGTCGCCAACTGACCAACCGCTCGCGCTTGTTCGTCGGCATCACCAGCCATTTTGATTGTATATCCTTGAGGCAACTCAATCTCACCATTATCGAGTAAGTCACGTAATTGGTTAGACACGTCGATCGCCGGCACGTCAGGCATCAAGAAAGCTTGAATGCGATTTAAGCGCACACCATTTTTACGCGTTATTCCCGAAATCGCCGGATGTAATTCAAACTCCCCCAATGCAGCAACACTGGTCGATTCGCCATTTTGAATTAATTGATTCGACAGGAGCGGCTGGTTGGCAATATCTATGATCGAGCTGCGCACTTGGTCATCTACACGCACGCGAACAGGAATGTCTTCTGTACCTTCTAATACACTACCACCCGCTTGGCCACGCAGTGCGGTTTGCAACTGGTTTGCGATTGCCGCCAAAGTCAATGACGCCATTTCGGAAGTATCGCGCTCAGTAATTAATCTAAATTCAGGCTCTGCTTGTGTAATAGATGCAATTGACTGAGTGATCCCCGGTACTTTAGTCATTGCTAGCCGAACTTGCATACCAAGTTCATTCAGGGTCTCTAAATCCGGTCCGAAGATATCAACTTCAATCGGCGCAGCGATTGGCGGCCCTTGACCGAATGCTCGCACAACAACCTTGAGTTCAGGAAACCGTTCGGTCAGTGTTAATTGTAAGTGCCCGATTAATTGTGCAGCAGCGGTAACTGATTCTGCGGTCACCACTGCATTGGCAAAGTTTGGCGAGTTGTCGCGGGTCATTACTTGGTTGTAATACACTGAGGGTGCTGAACCACCGATTAACCAAGTTACTTGGTCGATGTCAGATTGCGCGCTTAAGACATCGTCAACGGCCATCGCTGAGCTGGAGGTGCGTTCTATGCCGGTACCGTCTTTGGTCCACAAATAGATCTCGAATTGGTCACGGTCAGCACTTGGGAAGAATACATTGGCAAGCTGGGTAGATAGCACGAAACCACTAAAACAAAACACTACAATTACTGGCAACACGATAATTGGACGTTTGATTGCAGCACCTAGTAAACGCTTGAATACCAAAGTCACTTTAGGCATTTGCAATCCGCTGCGATACCAAGCGCGTTGGCCACTAGCATCACGTGATAAAAATCTCGCCGCTAATGCTGCAATTAATGTGAGTGAAATCGCTAATGAACCAATCAATGCCATAACCACACTGATCGCTATACCGCCGATAAAGTCACCAATATTACCATTGAGTAAGAATACCGGCATAAAGCCTAATATAGTTGTCAGTGTAGACGCGGTTAATGGTGCGAATAAGTGCTTAACCGTTTTTTCCAGCGCCTGCAAACGAGTTAAGTCAGGATTGAGTAGGTTAATACGCGTCTCGTCGGTGATAACAATTGCGTTATCAATCAATAATCCGATCGCAATGATAATGCCGAAAATCGACATTTGGTGGATTTGTTCACCATAAAAACTTAACGAAAACAGCGCAAAAGCAGCACACAGAGGCAGTGCAATACCGACGATAAATGATGCTTTCAGCCCCATAAACACTAAGATAACTAGCATAACTACCGCACTACCCAATAGTAAGTTGCCGGATAATTCAGACAACCGTTGCTCTGTGTAAATGTTCTGTTCAAAGACTAAGTCCGCTGCGACTGAACCCGCGAATCGAGTTTGGAATGCCTCGGCGGCAGCTTTGATATCAGCGGTCCATTGATCAACGCGCACAGTGGTCTGCATTCTAGCCGCGACAAAAATCACCTGCTCACCGTTGACGTAAGCCAAATCAGCCATCGGTTGCTGATAGCGACGCTGCACATCAGCAATATCGCCTAAACGAAGGAATAAACCGTTTTGATTGACAATTGGAATTGCGCGAATAGTGTTTAAGCCATCAAGCGGCTCAGCTACCTGCAAGCGAATATTCTGTTGTTCGGTATAAATAACACCAGCTGGCAATTTAGGATCTGATGCAGCAATCGATTGACTGACTTGCGCTATGGTTAAACCCGATTCGGATAATTTTTGAGGGTCAATACTGACCACAAACTCTTCCTCGGGGTCGCCAAACACTCGGACTAACTCAGTTCCACTGACGTTGCGCAAGCGATCGGCTAATTCAGTAGATAACCGCGATACTAATGTCAGCGGTGTTGTATCTGGGAAATTCGGTTTAACCGCAAACAACACCGTAAACGCCGTAGCTCCGCGTTTTTCATCGAGTATTGGTTCGCCAGCTCCGACTGGAAATGATTGTGACACCTCAGCAATGGCATCGCGGATCTCCGAAAATAACTGTTCGTTAGATGAATTATCAATCCAGTCTTGTAACTCTACCGAAACCACTGATATTTCTGCACGAGATGTCGATTCGATCTTTTTAATCTCGTAGATTTCACGCAAGCGGTCTTCCAGCACATCGCTCACTAACGCTTCAACTCGCTCGGCCGACGCACCGGGATAAGGCGTGAGAATCAACATATTGCGTGTATCAATACGCGGATCTTCCAGACGTGGCAGGGTTGTCAGCGCCGAGTAACCGGCTACAAGGATAATAATTAGGCTTAATACAAGTAAGTGACCGCGACGGAAAAACAGGGTATACCAAGCCCCTTGATGTGCCGTATTGGTAGTGTTCTGTTCCATATTATTGACGCTCTGCAGTATCGTTATTAGTAACCACAGTCACAGCGACTTCTTGACCAGGAGCCAATCGGTGCGTACCAGAAACAACAACTAACATCTCAGCGTTTATCGCTCCGCGAATAAATGCAAACTGGCCATCACTGTAAAGTACTTCAACGGCACGTGGCGTTACATGGCTAACACTGTCAGCATCGACAGAATACACATTCCACAAACCACGTACACCATGACTTAAGGCCGCAAGCGGCACCCAAGCCCCTGACTCTGGCACCGATATTTTCACATCCAAGGTCATCAAATCACCGGGAAGGATATCGCCAGTATCAACACGTAACTCGAACACTGCATCGATAGTTCGCGTGGCTAAGCGGCGCTGTTTGCCGATTGCTTTTAAGGTTGCTCGGAAGTCTTGTTTGCCGCTGCGCAATACATATTCTTCACCTAAGGTCACGTGCTCAATTAAATCTGCCGGCATAGGCATGCGCACATCATTGTCACCGGTGGCAACTACCTCATAAATCGCTTGCCCTTGTGCAACGACCGTACCTTTATCCACGTGTCTGGTGAGCACTTGGGCATTAAAAGGCGCTCGTAGTTTAGATTTACTTAAATTGACTTGGATGGTATTTACTCGCGCTTGAGTTTCTTTAACCGTCGCATTCGCAGCATCTAAACTCTGCTGTGCCTCATCTAAACGTTGATGCGATTCCACGCGCTTGGCGACCAAGTCTTGGATCCGCAATAGCGATGATTGGGCTAGCGTCGTTTGTGCTTGAGCACGCTCAACAGCTGCTTGCGCCTGCATTAGCTCGCTTTCTAGTAACTGAGTGTCTAATTCGGCGATTACCTGCCCAGCAGTGACTGTATCACCATCATCAACGAGTACCTTCGCGATAATACCGCCTAGTTCAAACCCCGTATTCGCGCGCTGCGCTGATTCAACCCGGCCAACCACACGCTGAATTTTGTCAAAACTACCCATCCATTGTAATTGCGCAGCCTCAACGCCTACAGAAACCACTTGGTTGGATTCACTCTGCGCGCGGCCAGCGCCTGACATCAATAGCAGTAATACTAGGCCGGTGAAGCACGCAAGCACGAGCCCCAGTAAAGTATATTTTGACTTTTGATCTGCACTGTTCATGATAAGGTTCCAAAAAATAACTAATACGGATAAAAACAATTACTGGACTACCCAGTTCAATAATTGAGAATATAGTTTAAACAAACTAGACTGTCCAGTATGATAATGTAGTTTAACAAATATTTAATCTAGCAATTGGGTGAGAATTAGATGTCAGAATCCGCTGCAACCACTAAGTTAGGCCGTCCAAAGAGCCAAGAAAAGCGCCAAACCATATTGGCTGCTGCCAGCGAGTTATTTTTGCAGCAAGGCTTTACCAATACCTCCATGGACCTGGTGGCAAAGGCAGCGTCGGTATCTAAGCAAACGGTATATTCTCATTTCAATAACAAAGACGACCTTTATACGGCAGTTATCGACGCAAAGTGCAAAGAATATCGACTCGATGCTTCTCGGCTCGATACTTGCGATGCGCCGTTAGGTGACGTGTTACACGAAATTGCCCATCAAACGATCAGTCTTTTACAAGATCCCGATGTGATTGCCATGTACACCGTGGTAATTGGTGAAGCCAAAAATAACCCCCATGTAGCTGAGCTGTTTTATCGAGCCGGTCCGCAACAGAGCGTGCAAACGGTGGCGGGAATTATTGCCAAGGTAAAACCCGAATTATCGCAACTACAAGCGATGAGCGTAGCGACCGATTTCTTCAACCTTATAAAAGCTGATTTCCATATGCGCAGCATGCTGCGACTACCGTTCGAGTTGTCCTGTGAACAGCAACAAAGTATTTGTCGCAGAGTGTGCCAGCAGATCGCCGTATTACTAGAAGCGTGTCAGGATTTTCCAACCGTGGGACCGCATGCGCACTAACCTAAATTCGACTGAGACACGATGATTTTAAGTTGCTACAATAGCGCGATTTTTTTCAGCAGGTAGCCGCTTTATGCACACATTCACTGGCAACCATATTCTCTCCGTAGACCAATTTGATCGCGCTGCTATTGAACAAGTTTTTGCTGTTGCCGATAGCATGCAACCCTATGCACTGCGTCAAAAACGTACCACAGTACTCAATGGTGCCATTCTCGGAAACCTTTTCTTTGAAGCCAGTACGCGAACGCGCGTTAGTTTTGGGACAGCGTTTAACCTGCTTGGCGGTGAAGTGCGTGAGACTACAGGCATGAGTATGTCAGCACTTGCCAAAGGTGAGTCGTTATATGATACCGCTCGAGTTCTCAGTGGTTATTCAGACATCATTGCTATGCGTCACCCTCATGCCGGCTCTGTTGCAGAATTTGCTGAAGGTAGCCGAGTTCCGGTGATTAATGGTGGCGACGGAGCAAATGAGCACCCAACTCAAGCCTTGCTTGACTTGTACACTATAGATAAAGAGCAGCGCGCAGCCGGAAGTGCCATAGATGGTTTACACATCGCCATGATTGGCGATTTAAAACACGGCAGAACGGTACACTCATTATCTAAGCTGCTCGCGTTGTTTGACAATCTGCACTTCACACTGATTTCGCCAGCTGAGTTGGGCATGCCTGATAGTATTGTTAGCGTTTTAGAAAATCACGGTCACAAGGTGACTATAACCGACCAGTTAAGCGGCAGCGTTGACGCTGATATCTGTTATCAGACGCGGATCCAAGAAGAGCGCTTTACGTCGCAAGAAGAAGCCAATCGCTATCGCGGTCGTTTCCGCTTGAATCAAGATATTTACACTAAACACTTTAAATCCAATACGGTAATTATGCACCCGCTACCGCGCGACTCTCGTGCCGAAGCAAATGAACTCGACAATGATTTGAACCTTAATCCCAATCTCGCCATATTTAGACAAACCGACAATGGCGTGCTCGTGCGTATGGCCTTGTTCGCGCTAACCCTCGGTGTTGAAAAATTAGTCAGCCAGTATGACCAACCGGTCGTATGGCACAGTAATAAGAGTAAGTAATTGAATGTCAAAATCTGAAGCCCTATTTGCCCGTGCACAGAAAACAATTCCCGGCGGCGTTAACTCACCGGTACGAGCGTTTAAAGCAGTCGGTGGAACTCCGCGTTTTATTAGCAAAGCGAACGGCCCGTATATCTATGACGCCGATGGCAAGCAATACATCGACTATATCCAATCTTGGGGTCCGATGGTTTTAGGTCACAACAATGCGACAATTCGTGAAGCGGTAGTTGCCGCTGCACAAAACGGACTGAGCTACGGCGCGCCAACAGAAGCTGAGATCATTATGGCTGAGTTAGTCAGTCAAATAGTGCCGTCGATGCAAATGGTGCGTATGGTCAACTCTGGTACAGAGGCTACCATGTCCGCAATTCGCCTGGCACGCGGATATACCAATCGCAATAAGACACTGAAATTCGAAGGTTGTTATCACGGTCATGCTGACGCGCTATTAGTGAAAGCTGGAAGTGGTGCGTTAACCTTGGGTGTACCGAGCTCGCCGGGTGTACCTGAAGACTTTGCCAAGCACACGCTTACCGTTGAATACAATAATTTAGACAGTGTGCGCGAGGCATTTGCTGAACACGGAAACGACATCGCCTGTATTATTGTCGAGCCAGTGGCTGGCAATATGAACTGTATTCCTCCAGTTGAAGGATTCCTAGAAGGCCTTCGCGCCATTTGTGATGAATACGGCGCAGTGCTAATTTTTGATGAAGTGATGACCGGTTTCCGGGTTGCCCAAGGTGGCGCACAAGCGCGTTATAACGTCGAACCCGATTTAACCTGTTTAGGTAAAGTGATCGGTGGCGGTATGCCAGTTGGTGCCTTTGGTGGTAAGCGCAAGATTTTGGAACACATAGCACCAACAGGTCCAATTTATCAAGCCGGCACATTATCGGGTAATCCAGTGGCTATGGCTGCTGGTTTAGCGGCACTGACGCAGTTAAGCGATTCAAGCTTGTATAACAGCATCTTCAACAATACTGAACGGCTTGCGCTTGGATTAACTGATCTAGCGCATAAGCACAGCATCCCGATGACCTATAATGTCGCGGGTAGCATGTTTGGTATCTTCTTCACCGATGTAGAAAAGGTGACTAATTACCAACAAGCGATTAACTGCAACACGGCACAATTCAATGTGTTTTATCATGCTATGTTAGAGGAAGGTGTTTACTTAGCACCGGCATCGTATGAAGCGGGTTTCGTATCAAAAGCACATGACGAGCAAATAATTGATGCCACGCTTGCAGCTGCAGACCGTGCTTTTGCAAAAGTCGTAGCAGCTAATCTCGATTAAGTATAAAGGTAAATAGACGTAATGGGCGCGACAGATTGGTTGATTGTAGTGTTGTGTATCTACAGTGCAGTGATCACCGTAATGCTGTTGCGT
>CAXRGW010000142.1:0-9913 GCA_964230255.1 Alteromonas sp. | reverse complement strand
ACGGATTACGGGTATTTCAATTAGCCGTAACAATGGTGAAGGTAATCAAATAACCGCACGTGGTTTTGGTCCAGACTTCAATATGGTTACCCTAAATGGCCGTACTATGCCAGGTTCAGCATTACCGGGAGGTGGTGGTACACCGAACTCTCGTGCTTTTGATTTCTCTGATTTAGCGTCGGAAGGTGTACGTGCAGTTGAGGTATACAAAACGGGTAAAGCAAGTATCGCTACTGGCGGTATTGGTGCAACTATCAATATCAAAACAGCCCGACCATTTGATGCCGCTGATACGGGCTTTAATGCAACAGTAGGCCTTAAAGCATTGGCTGATACCACCAATCGCGTCGGTGACGACGTAACACCAGAAATCGCCACTTTCCTTAATTGGGTGGACGAAGACGAACGCTTTGGTTTGTCTCTGTCAGCAAGTTTCCAAGAGCGTGACAGTGCCGCTGTGGGTGCCTTTGTGAACCAATGGCGTGTTAATCCTTTCGATGGTACCGTGCCGCAATCTCCGGATCCTGTTAATAATCCTGCTAGCGGCGCAGCGGTCGTGTTAAATAACGCACCTGCGATGGGTCAGCTATTCGCTATTCCATCTGACTTGCGTTATTACGTAGCGGATCGTCAACGCGAACGCACCAACGCGCAATTAACCGTGCAATTCGCACCATCAGACAATGTGGTTGCTACGCTTGATTACACCTATTCAAAACAAGATCTATTTGAAGCGCGTGCCGAGCAATCAATCTGGATGGATGATCGCTATTTTGCAGAGCTAACCTTTGATAATGAAACAGTGAAAACGCCGATTGGCATTCGCCAAGAGCGTCGCGACTTGTTACCACGTGACTTAGGCTTAGCAGTACAAGAGCTCAATCAGGTTAATGAAAACAAATCGATTGGTTTCAACTTAGAATACATCGTTAACGACGATCTCGAACTGACTTTCGATTTCCACAACTCTTCTGCCGACGGATTGCCTGATGCGCCTTATGGTACATGGACTAATTTTGGTCTTGGTGCCAACGTAGTGCGCGGTCAAGGTGTTGACTTCAGCGGCGAATTCCCAATCATGTTAGTCGACTTTGACGACGTAGCGCGTGGTAACCTGAACCCGAATGGCGTTCTCGATCAAGATGATGTGGGTACATCAATTCTCGATATGAACTTTAACTCACAGGAAACTGACGTTACCCAAGCGCGTTTAGATGGTCAGTACCTACTTGATAACGGTAGTATCAACTTTGGTATCGAATCACGTGCGATGGAGAGCACTAGCCGTCAATCGCTAACGCGTCACACTATGGGTAACTGGGGTATTGAAAACCCAGGTGAATTACCGGACGGTATTCTAACGCCAATCAGCTTGGCCGAAGAATTTAACGACTACAATACCAATGGTATCTTCAGCCAAGGTTTCACTGGTAGCGTTGCGCAACTTGGTGCGTTTGCTGCCCAAGCCTACGGCTTTGACTTTGCTGCCAACAACCCCTTTGCCACTGATCGCACTATTGAAGAAGACATTTTTGCAATCTACTTCGAGTTTGAATTAGATGGTGAGTTGGGGGATATGCCATATCGCTTACTAGCCGGTGTGCGCTATGAAGATACTGAAACTACTTCAGTTGCTAACATCAACCTACCCAGCGGTATCGCTTGGGAAGGTAATAACGATTTTAACGTACGCTTCGGTAGCGAAAAGCAAGATGTCAGCGTTACCACTGACTACGATCACATATTGCCTGCGTTTGATTTCAACCTAGATGTAACTGACGAAATTGTTGCCCGTTTCTCGTACAGTAAAACCATTGCTCGTCCAACTTACAACAACCTAAGTGCAGCTGCATCAGTAAGCCCACCGAGCGGTCCAACGCCGATTACTGGTCGCGCGACTGCTACGGCTAGTTCAGGTAACCCGTCGTTAGTACCACTGGAATCAGATAACTTGGACCTCTCAGTTGAATATTACTTTGATGAAACGAGTTATGTGTCGGTTGGTGTTTACGATAAGCGCGTGAAAAACTTCATCGGTAATGAGCAAGTCGAAGAAAACATCTTTGGTCTTCGCGATGTGACCAATGGTCCGCGCGCTCAAGCGGCAATTGCCGAACTCGAGCGTCTGGGCATTCCATTAAGTGATACAACCTTGTTTAACATGGTTGCCGCGATGGAAAATGGCATCGATTACTTCTCACTTACTGACGAGCAATTTGAAGCCGCTTACGATGTATTGCCCAATGCTGATGATCCGTTAGCAGTATTTATCAACGCTAAACCGGTTAACAACAAGAGCGCCAATATCTACGGTCTAGAGCTTGCTGCACAGCATTTCTTCGGTGACAGCGGCTTTGGTGTACAAGCTAACTATACAACTGTGAACGGTGATGTTGGCTTTGACAACAACGCTGATCCGTCAATCACACAATTTGCACTAGTCGGCTTAAGTGACACGGCTAACCTAATCTTGATGTATGAAAAAGATGCCATACAAGCACGGATTGCATACAACTGGCGTGACGATTTCCTCGACACGGCCACTCAATATGTCAACGAACCAGGCTATACCGAGTCGCTATCGCAAATCGACTTCAATGTTTCTTACGACATTACTGACGACATCACGGTTTTCTTCGAAGGTATTAATATTACTGAAGAAAATAGCCGTCGACATGGTCGTACAGCGGCACAATTGTGGCGTCTAGAGCAGTTGGGTGCTCGTTACTCCCTTGGTGTGCGTGCTTCATTCTAATTAGCACATAGCTGAAAACTAGCGACCTACATTTGTTTGTGGGTCGCTAGCTCCCAACAAAAATAATGAAGAGATGTTACAAGTGAAACAAATTGTCGTAGTAGGTGGTGGTAGTGCAGGATGGATTACTGCGGGCTTACTTGCCGCTCGTTACTCGCGAGAATCCGACTATCAAATAACAATCGTCGAATCGCCAGAAGTAAATTCTATCGGTGTTGGAGAAGGCACATGGCCCTCGATGCGCGACACTTTGCAACAACTCGGACTATCCGAAGTCGATTTTATGCAGGCATCTAACGCCAGTTTTAAACAGGGCTCGACGTTTTTCGGTTGGACTACCGGTGACGCCAATGACCGATATCATCACCCTTTTACCGTTCCTTCGGGGTATTCGCAATCCGACTTACACTCAGGTTGGTTAGCACTTGCTAGCAATCAACCCTTCGCCGACTGCGTTGGGGTACAAAGCCACGTTTGCACAGCAGGCTTGGCACCTAAGCAATACCAAACACCGGAATACGCCGGTGTAACAAACTACGGCTATCACTTCGATGCCGATAAATTTATCGGTGTGTTAAGCGAGCACTGTCAAAAAAAATTAGGCGTAAAACGAGTCGCCGCACATATTGAGCAAGTTGAGCAACACAGCAGCGGCGATATTGCGGCAGTAATTACTCAAAGTGGTCAATCCATCAGCGGTGATTTCTTTATCGACTGCTCGGGCATGCAAGCGCTACTGATCGGTAAAACCTTAGGTGTTGAATGGCGCTCCCAGTGCGATGTATTGTTTAACGATCGCGCATTAGCTTTACGCGTGGATTACCCCACCGCACAAACCGATATCGCCTCAACTACACTCGCTACCGCACATGCCAATGGTTGGGTTTGGGATATTGGTCTTAGTTCACGCAAAGGTGTGGGCTGCGTATTTTCCAGCAACTTCAGTGATGCTGAGAACGCCGAGCGCGTATTGTGTGATTATTTACAGCGCGATGACATCGCTGAATTTAATCCGCGCCTACTAAAATTTGATCCTGGCTATCGAAAGCACATTTGGTCGAACAACTGCTTGGCAGTCGGTATGTCAGCAGGCTTTTTAGAGCCGCTTGAGGCATCGGCGTTAGCCATGGTTGAACTTACCGCCAATATGCTTTGCGACAATTTACCTGCGTTATTTACCAATATGCCGTTGGTCCGCGATCGCTTTAACCAGCGCTTCACCTATCGTTGGCAACGCGTGGTTGAGTTCCTAAAATTACATTATGCGATCAGTCAGCGCACCGACTCTGAATACTGGCACGCCAACCGCGCCACTGAAACAATTCCAGAACGTTTGATAGAGCAACTGTCACTATGGCGTAACCTGCCACCGTCGCGCTATGATTTTTTCGAAAATGAAGAGGTTTTTTCATCGGCTAGTTATCAGTATGTGCTGTACGGTATGCACTATGAAACCACAAACATTCAACGCCGAGGTCACGCTGCACATTTAAAAACTTGTGGGCGCTTGTTCCAAGAAAACCGTCAATACGTGAACAAGCTTTACCGTGGGCTACCGTCTAACCGCGATTGGTTAGCTAAAGTTATCGGTGGACCATTAGCGAATATAGGAAAGTCATATGCAGCAAATGTCTAACAGTGTACGCAATATAATTATTGCCGGCGGGGGCACTGCGGGTTGGATGGCTGCCGCCGCATTTGGCAAGCTCCTAGGCAAAAGCCTTAACGTCACTTTGGTTGAATCAGACCAAATCGCCACAATTGGCGTTGGTGAAGCAACAATTCCGCCAATCCGTACTTTTCATCGCCTGTTAGGTATTGATGAGAAAGCCTTTATGCGTGCAACCAACGCAACATTTAAACTCGGTATTCAATTTGAGAACTGGCGGACGCCAAGCAGCGATTACATTCACTCCTTTGGCGTTACCGGTAAAGAGTGCTGGGCCGGTGAATTTCACCACTTCTGGTTACGCGGTCAAGAACTAGGAATTGCCGATCCCTTTGGCGATTACTGCATTGAGCTGCAGGCAGCTAAGCAGAACAAGTTCGCTCATGGCGAGCAAATGCCGATGAATTTTGCCTATCATATAGATGCCACCGCTTATGCCCGCTACTTACGGGAATTTGCTGAGCAACACGGTGTTACGCGTCGCGAGGGCAAAATTAGTAAGGTGCATAAGCACACCAGTGATGGCTCAATCAAAAGCGTTGAACTTGAAGATGGTAGCGTTTTAGAAGGTGATTTCTTTGTCGATTGCACTGGCTTTAGTGGGTTATTGATTGAGAAGGCGCTGCACTCAGGCTACGACGATTGGTCGCATTATTTGATCTGTGACTCCGCGGTCGCTATTCAAACAGAATCGCAGTCGGCGCCTAAACCTTATACACGGTCAATTGCCCATGAGTTTGGCTGGCAATGGCAAATCCCGCTGCAACATCGAGTCGGTAATGGCTTGGTTTATAGTTCGCAATACTGTGATGCGGAAACGGCTGAAAAACGTCTGTTAAACAACATAGACGGACCAACGAGAACTAAACCCAATCACATTCGATTTAAACCGGGTAAACGTCGTGAGCCATGGAAGAAAAACTGCGTTGCAATCGGCTTGAGTTCTGGTTTCATCGAGCCACTAGAGTCCACCAGCATTCACTTGATCATGACGGCTATTGTGCGTTTGATGCGGGTATTCCCATTCGATGGGATCACCGATAGTGCAGTGCTCGAATACAATCAAAAATTCAATTGCGAGATGGACTGCATCCGCGACTTTATTGTTTTGCACTACAAAGTTACGGAACGTAAAGACAGCGAGTTTTGGCAATATTGTCAGGGTATGGAGGTTCCACCAACACTCGAACACAAAATCGTACTGTTTCGCGATACGGGTCGAGTTTTCCTCGATGAGTTCGATATTTTCCGCGTCGATTCATGGACTCAAGTGATGCTGGGTCAAGGCATCAAGCCACAACAATACCATCGCATTACCAACGAAATGTCCGAGTCTGAACTAACACAATTCTTGCGTGGCATTAAGCGACAAGTAGACACGGTGGTCGCGCAGCTACCCAAGCATCAACAATTTTTACAACGGTTTCTCCAATAACTGCGGTAAAGGACTTTTAATGACAGTTTCATTCAAAGAGAAACTCGGATACGCCATGGGCGATGTCGCGTCTAATTTCTACTGGCGTGTTTTTGATGTGTTTCTGTTTTTTTTCTATACCGATGTGGTTGGTCTAGCGCCTGCGGCTGTTGGTACCATGATGTTGGTAACTCGGATCATTGATGCGTTCTCAGATCCGCTTATGGGTGCTATGGCCGACCGCACTAAGACCCGATTCGGTAAATTTCGGCCGTATTTGCTATGGGGTATATTACCGCTAGTTGCTGCCGGAGTATTGACCTTTACCACGCCCCAACTAGGTGATGATGGTAAGCTTATTTGGGCCTACTGCACTTATATTTTTATGATGTTAGCTTACACCTTCATTAACGTGCCTTATGGCGCTTTGCTGGGCGTGATCAGTCAAGATAGTCAACAGCGTACTTCGCTGAGTAGCTTCCGTTTTATTGGTGCATTTTCGGGTGGTACTGTCGTCGCGTACTTAACCCCTGAACTTGTCAGTTTTCTCGGACAAGGCAATGAAGCGCTCGGCTGGCAATTAACTATGGGTGTATACGGTGGCATTGCAGCTGTGCTGTTCACCATTACGTTTTTGAATACCAAAGAGCGTGTTCAACCCATTACTACTCAAACACATTCAATAACCCAAGATTTACGTGATTTGGTCAATAACAAACCTTGGATTGTGCTGTTCTCGTTGGCCCTGATCATCATGTTAACCATTACAATCCGCGGCAGCGTTGGGACGTTCTACTTTAAGTATTATGTTCAGCGTGAGGATCTTATTGGTTTGTTCACTGGCTTGTACTTAATTTCTTTAGGGGTAGGCGCGGCTATAACACCGTGGCTGACCAAGCTGATGGATAAGCGCAACCTCTTAATCCTATTGATGAGTCTTGTTTGCATACTCTCGGTCATTTTCTACTTTGCGCCGAGTGATAACTTGGTGATGATTTTCGGCCTACAAATTATGATTGGTTTGTGTTTAGGGCCTAAATCTCCGCTGGTTTTTTCGATGTACGCGGATACTGCCGACTATTCAGAAGTGCGCACCGGAAGACGATCCACAGCGATGGTATTCGCCGCCGCAGCGTTTTCTCAAAAACTCGGAGGTGCAATGGCAGGCGCGGCCATTGGCTGGGTACTTGCCTCAGCAGGTTATCAAGCGAATGTGGCCCAAACCGCTGAATCTAACCACGGTATAGTCTTGCTAATATCAGTAATCCCAGCGGTGTTTGCGCTGCTGTCGGCACTTTGCATCATGCTGTATAAACTCGACGAGAACAAAATGGCAGCCGTCCATACAGAACTCAGCGACAGACGTCAGCAAGCGGAGTCGGTGTGATGGATATGCCGATTAACTTGTTCGACGTCGATGCTACAACAGGAACCATACGACTGCAATCGCCCACAGGCCTACCCGATGCTTGCGGCTTTCTGTGGAACTCAGCAATGATGGTGCAAGTCAATTGTCGCGGTTATGCACAAGCCCAGCATATGCAGCCAGAGCCGGCTAAATATGCGCGCGGGCCAAGCATCGAAGCACAGACGTTTATGCAGCCAGAACATCACTATTACGTCAACCACCCCGGACGCTTTGTTTATATTAAAGAATCTGGCAAAGAACTGTTTTCTATCCCCTTTGCACCTGTAAACCACGAACCTGAAAGCTTCGTGTTTGAACACAGTGATAGGTCTTTGCGTTGGATCATCACTCAACACGAATTACGTTTTATCTACACCTTAAGCCTCCCAGAGGATGACTCAGTTGAATGTTGGCAACTACAGATTGAGAACTTGTCAGGTTCAGCACGCGAGCTAAGTGTGGTGCCCTACTTTCCATTTGGCTATATGTCTTGGATGAATCAATCGGCAACATATGAAAGCGCTTTATCTGCGATTGTTGCCAAGTGTATAACGCCCTATCAGCGCCTCGCGGATTACCCCAAAATTAAACAGCTGAAAGACCTGAGTTTTTTTAGTAGTGCTGAGCCACCATCGAGTTGGACATGTGTACAAAATGATTTTGAGGGCTTATCTGGGTTACACGACCCAAGCGGTTTACATGCCAAGCATTTATCCCACTCTGATGCGCAATACGAGGTCCCAACCGCAGCTATGCAATTTGATTTGAGCCTGTCTGAGGATGGCAGCAAAACTTATCGCTGGTTGTTTGGTCCCGCGAAAGATAAAGAAGCAATTGCTGATCTCAATCAGCGCTATTTAACGGGCGCTAGTCGCCCGGCACAAAGCGCTGACAAACAACT
This sequence comes from Alteromonas sp., assembly GCA_964230255.1. GTDB lineage: Bacteria > Pseudomonadota > Gammaproteobacteria > Enterobacterales > Alteromonadaceae > Alteromonas_E. The sequence goes on along the minus strand of CAXRGW010000142.1, from coordinate 1,766 downwards.
AACGCCACTGCACATTGAAACGCCAGATGCCGAATTTGACGTATTTGTGAATCATTGGTTACCGCGTCAGATCCGTTATCACAGTGAGTCCAATCGCTTAACGACTGATCCGCAAACTCGTAACTTCTTGCAAGATCAAATGACTATGATCTATCTGCAACCTGAAAAGGCCAAACAAGCGTTAGTACTTGCCATGCAGCAGCAAGCAGCAAACGGAGAGATGCCTGATGGATTACTACTGCATCCTGACGCAGAGCTGAAGTACATCAATCAGATCCCACACTCTGATCACAATGTTTGGTTAATAATCTTTATTGCAAACTATCTGGCAGAGACCAACGATTTTGCATTTTTGAATGAGCAAGTAGCCTACATTGACCATTCGTCAGCCTCAGTCCACGCGCACATAGAAGCGGCGCTCAATTGCCTGTTGGATAATCTCGACCAACGCGGCTTAGCACTCATCCATCAAGGCGATTGGTGCGATCCAATGAATATGGTCGGCCATCGTGGCAAAGGAGTGTCAGCATGGCTGACAATGGCAACATCCTACTGTGCCAAGCGCTGGTCACAATCGTGTAATGCTGCAGGGTTGTCTATCCAGGCAAATATGTGGCAACAAACTCAAGTACAGCTAAATGCTAAAATAAACGAGTACTTTTGGAGCAAACACTGGTATGGCCGGGGTATAACCGATGACGGCCGCTTATTTGGTATTGAGCAAGACCAACAAGGTAAAATTTTTCTCAATCCACAAGCCTGGGCAATCCTTTGTGATGCTGTTAGTTCCGCCGATGTTGAGGCTCTTATCGCGCAAGTCGAAAGCCAACTGCGCACGCCGTTTGGTCCAATGCTGTTGGCACCAAGCTTCACCGAAATGCACGAAGATATAGGACGGGTTACACAAAAGTCAGCAGGTGTTGCCGAAAATGGTTCGGTTTACAATCATGCGGCTGCTTTCTACGCCACGAGCTTGTATGAATCTGGCCAAGCCAATCTCGGATTCACAACCTTAAAACAAATGCTGCCCAATCACAGTGATGCGCGGGTACGCGGACAATTGCCGGTATATATCCCCAATTATTACCGTGGCGCTTATCACCAATACCCGAGCCACGCGGGCAAATCCAGCCATTTGTTTAACACCGGGACCTTGGCATGGTTTTACTACAGTCTGAATTCGGGTTTGTTTGGCTTAAGCGGCACCCGCGACGGTTTACACATTCAGCCCCAATTGCCCAGCAATTGGGAGACCGCCAAGGTTTCTAAAGTATTTCGAGGCGTAACCTATAATATTCATATAAGCCACGATGCCAACACTACACAACAAGTCGTTAGTGCAGACTTAGCATCTGTAACCGGTAATTGTGTGCATGCGCCCGAGGCTGATGAAGTTCGTGTTGAGGTGCTCTTACCCACAGAGAAACCGGCCGCATGAGCCAAGCGATTATTATCATGGGCGTCAGCGGTACGGGTAAATCGACCGTTGCCGAGCAAGTCGCGCAAGCAACTGATGGTTGCTATCTGGACGCGGATGATTTCCACTCAGACAGAGCCAAGGACATGATGCGGCAAGGCATAGGGCTGACCGAAAGTGAACGCAAACCATGGGTTGAGCGTTTGTATCGCGAAATTCAAGGCTCCAGTACAAATGAAATTAAGGTTTTAGCGTACTCTGGGTTAAAAGCAGCGCACCGACAACAACTCTTCGCCGCTAGACAAAATACCGTTATGATAATGCTCGAAGCGGATGAACCAACCTTGCA
>CAXRGW010000141.1:0-19520 GCA_964230255.1 Alteromonas sp. | reverse complement strand
TACGACGAGAACCATCACGGTCAAGATTGGGAAGCTATCCGCGACACTTATGCGCCATTAGCGGCTGCGGTTGCTCACCGTGTTGACCTCGATTATGTGTTCAGTGAAATCGCCGGTGAACTTAATGCTGGTCACATTTATGTGCAATCAGGTGATATGCCCAAAGCGGACCGCAAAAAGCACGGATTACTTGGAGCAGAGTTAGTCAAACACCGTTCTGGATATGCGCAAATTGCGAGCATTTATGAGGGCGAAAACTGGCATGAAAACTTCCGCTCACCTTTGGACGAACCCGGTGTAAGCGCTAGTGCTGGTGACTATATCATCGCCATTCAGGGCCAAAGCACAACCAGTGTTGAGAATGTCTACGAGCTGCTGGAAAACACGCAAGGCCGCACTATCGAGCTGGTACTTAGCAGTTCGCCAAGTGATGCAGACACTTGGACAGTGTTAGTCAAGCCTATCGCTAGCGAGCAAGGCTTGCGCTATCGCCAATGGGTGCAATCTCGTATGGATTACGTAAATGATTTATCAGGCGGTAAAATCGGCTACGTTCACTTACCGAATACCCATTTAGATGGTCACCGTGAATTGTTTAAGAACTTTATGCCACAGACCACCAAAGACGCGTTAATTATTGACGACCGCTATAACGGCGGTGGTTTTATCCCTGAGCACATGCTCACTTGGTTGGCACGTAAACCATTGAACTACTGGAAGCGTCGCGGTGTAGAGCCTACGAAGACGCCACAGCTTGCCCACGATGGTCCCAAAGCGATGCTGATTAATGGCTACTCAAGCTCAGGTGGCGATGCTCTGCCCTATTATTTCAAGCAAGCCGGTTTAGGCGTACTGATTGGCACGCGTACCTGGGGTGGACTCATTGGTATCTCGGGCAATCCGTCATTAGTTGATGATGGCCAAGTCATTGCTGCAACTTTCCGAATCTTGGATAACGATGGCAACTGGATCATCGAGAATGAAGGTGTTGTGCCGGATATCGAAGTGATTGATCGTCCAGAGCTCGTCTATAAAGGACAAGATCCTTCGTTGGAACGCGCGGTAGAAGAGTTACTTAAAGAGCTTGAGCGCAATCCAAAGGGCGAATTAACAGTCCCTCCGGCGCCGACAGAGTTCTAATGTTTTAATCTACTTGCTACTACTACGGCGAATTCTAAATTCGCCGTTTTTGTTTTATGCTCCTTAAACATGTCACTAGGGCGTGTTGATCTTTCAATTTTCAAATTAAGTTGAGAAAACGTATGTTTAAATCTGTCGCTAAGATAGCAACCACTGGAATTCTCTCTTCGCTTTTATTTGCCTGTTCAATTGCCAAGCACGAGCAGTCAGCACTGAAAGCAGCCCCAAAAACCGTCAAGTTTGCATCTTTTAACGTGTCATTTGCCCATGACGGTGACCCCAGCGAACACTTTGCGCAGTGGATCGAATTTATGAACATCCCAGTCGCACAACAAGATCTGTTGATTGAAGGCTGGCGCACTAAAAACTTAAACGAGGAAGATCACCGCTTGGCTGAGCGAATTATTCAAATTCGCAATATCGCCGCTATCATCCAAATTGTGCGACCCGATGTGTTATTACTCAATGAATTTAACAACGATGGTTATGGCGAAAATTATCAGGCTTTGAAAGGTTTCCAAGCCAATTATTTGAGCGTGAGTCAAAATCTCGATAGTGTCGACGGCGGTGAAAAGCTTACGCCGATCAGTTACCCCTATGCTGCTAACTATGCAACAAATACTGGCTTGCCTGCGGAAATGGACTTAGCTAATGACGGATATTCTGCAACTGATCCCAACGATGCCTATGGCTTTGGTTTCTATCATGGTCACTACGCATTTGCGTTAATGTCCAAGTACGAAATCGATACGGCCAACACGCGAACTTTCCAAACCTTTAAACGCAAAGATTTGCCTCAAACCATCAATCCCACCATCAATGTATGCGATGGCAGTCGTCAGATCCCTGAAAGCATGCAATGCGGCGATAACTGGTTTAGTGATGACGAATGGCAAGCCATCCGCTTGTCGTCTAAAAACCACGTGGATGCCCCCATTCTTATCCCTGGGGTCGATGATGATAAAGTCATTAATGCATTATTGGCACACCCGACGCCACCGGGCTTTGATACTGTTACCGACAACAATAAATATCGCAACAGCGCTGAGAACCAGTTCTGGCGCTATTACATTGATGGCTATGCAGGCATCTATGACGACAACGGTCAGTTTGGTGGTTTCAGTGGCAATAGCTTTGTGATAATGGGTGATTTAAACGCTGATACGGTCTGGGGGCGCACCACTGACTCTCGATTTAACGGTATTCAACAGTTGCTCAACCAACCTTATATTCATCCAGACGTTATACGTGTTGAGGGTGATTTTTTACCAACCTCAACCGGAGCAACCGAAGAGCCAAACCGGCGTGACCACCCATTTCCGCCAATGCGTACAGCTACCTTTGGCAGTAAAACCGACTATGCGGTTCCATCAGCAGATTTAACAGTTGTTGAGACTGGTGTTTATTGGCCGGCGGAAGGTGAACCAGGGCGTCTATTAATGAATGATGCCCGAATAGGTAAACGCGGCACGGATAAAGAAGTATCCTCCGATCACCGGCTCGTATGGGTAACCATCGCGCTATAAAGAAGGCCTGCGAATGCAGGCCTTTCTCTTTTAGTTGAAACCGCGGTTTCGAAGCAATGCATCTGTAGTTGGCGCACGACCACGGAAACCAGTATAGGCATCTAGGTAGTTTAACGTGTCACCACGACTATAGATATAGTCATACAAACGCTGTGAAGTCTCTTCATCAAAAATATCATTCACTTCTAAGAAGGCATCAAAACCGTCTGCATCAAGGATTTCAGACCACATGTACGCGTAATAAGCCGAATCATAGCCACCTGCAAATATGTGACCAAAGTGCGTGCTTCGGTGACGCATGATAATCTCTTTAGGCTTGCCCAAAGCTGTTAACACTTCATCTTCGAACGCGCGAACATCGATTTCACCCACTTCTTCCATTCTGTGATACGCCATGTCTACCAATGCAGAAGCTGTATATTCAACCGTGGCAAAACCTTGGTTAAAGTTGCCCGCATCTTTGATACGCTGCAGTAGTTCGGCAGGCATCGGCTCATTAGTTTCATAATGACGCGCAAACTTCTCAAGCATGTATGGCTGCTCAATGAAGTGTTCGTATAACTGCGCCGGAAACTCTACCCAGTCGCGCGGAACACTGGTACCAGCAAGCGTTGGATACTCAACATTGGATAGCAAACCATGCAATGCGTGACCAAACTCGTGGAATAACGTAACTGCATCTGAGAAGGTCATTAATGTCGCCTCGCCTTCAGCCGGCTTGTTTAGGTTCATGTTGTTGATGATCAACGGCTTAACATCGCCTGCAAGCTTCTGCTGGTTACGGAAAGAACTCATCCATGCACCCGTGCGCTTGGTTGAACGCGCGTAGTAATCACCATAGAACAAACCAATAGAGTTACCTGCGGCATCTTTCACTTCCCAAACGCGTACCACTGGGTTGTACACTGGAATGTCGCTGCGCTCTTCAAAAGTAAGACCGAACAAACGGTTAGCAACGTAGAACTTAGCTTCGATCATGTTTTCTAGTTCAAAGTAAACCGCAACTTCGGCTTGGTCCAAGTCGAAACGCGCTTTACGTACTTTCTCGGTGTAATAACGCCAATCCCACGGCGCTAGTTCAAAATCTGCACCCTCTTCAGCCATCAACTCTAAAATCCATTGACGCTCTTTCTCAGCTTGTGCAACCGCTGGCGCCCACACTTTCTCCAACAGCTCCATCGCCGCTTCTGGTGTTTCAGCCATAGTGTTAGTTAATACGTAGTCTGAGTGATGCTTGTAACCTAGCAACTTAGCGCGCTCAGCTCGTAACTGAACGATTTCACCAACATTAGCTTTGTTGTCGAATTCATTATCGTTGTCGCCACGCAGCGCCCAACCGTTAAATGCTTTTTCACGTAAATCGCGACGTGAAGAGAACTGTAAGAATGGCTCAACACTTGAACGGTTTAGGGTAATTACGTACTTACCAGGCATATCGCGAGATTCAGCTTGTGCTGCCGCAGCATCAATCGCAGATTGCGGTAAACCATCAAGATCTGACTCTTCTAAGACCAAAATAAATTCGCGTGAGTCATTCAACATGTTTTGACCAAACTCTGTGGTCAATGCACTGATGCGCTCATTGATAGCAGCCAAACGTTCGCGCTGCTCACCTTCAAGGTTTGCACCGGTGCGCACAAAACCGTCGTACAAACGTTCAATTAAACGCATTTGCTCAGCGGACAAATTTGAATCATTGCGCGAATCGTACACGACCTTAACACGTTTAAACAAAGCTTCGTTCATTTGAATTTGGTTGCGGTGACGCGTCAACATCGGTGAAATCTGACGTTGTAGTTCTTGTAACTCAGGACTCGACTCTGTGCCGGTTAAGTTGAAGAATACACGTGCTACACGGGTAAGCTCAGCACCGGCCAACTCCATTTGATCAATGGTATTGGCAAAGTTAGGTACGCTATCGTCGTTGGCAATTGCCTCGATTTGCGCCATATGCATTTCCATGGTTTTTTCAAATGCCGGCATAAAATGCTCAGTTTTGATTTCACCAAACGGCGGTGCGCCAAATGGCGTATCCCAATCAGTAAAAAACGGATTCGTGTCTGCAGCGGCAGTTTCTGCTTGTTCAGTATCAGCAGCCGCTTGTGTTTCGTCTTGAGTCGTTTCTGGTTGCTGTGAACAACCACCTAGCCACAGGGCAGCACTAATAACTGACGCTGTAGCCAATAAACGATAGGGTTTATTCGGCATTTTATTTCCTCGTTAGTACTTAATTTATACGCGCTTTGTTTCAACGCTTGTTAACCGACTAATGTTATAACGTAATATTCGCAGAAACATAAGTTTTCGATAAAGATATTTTGGATGCGATGAAATGCAGATTTAAGTCGGTATGCACACTAAAAAAGGAGCCGAGGCTCCTTTTTATTGAAAAACGATGAATTAACTAAACCAATGCCGGGTGCGATTAGCAAACCACACTAAAGACAACATTACTGGGACTTCCACCAATACACCCACAACAGTTGCTAATGCCGCACCTGAGTGTAAGCCAAACAGCGATATGGCTACGGCAACAGCTAATTCAAAAAAATTCGACGTGCCTATCATGCAAGCTGGAGCCGCTACCTTATGCGGTAACTTCATACGTTTAGCCATAAAATACGCGATAGCAAAAATTCCATAAGTTTGAATAAGCAATGGTATAGCGATCAAAACAATGGCTTCTGGCTTGGCTATTATCGTTTCTGATTGGAAGCCAAACAACAAAGTAACAGTCGCGATCAAACCAATCATTGACCAAGGTTTTAGCGTGGCAAGCAAGCTATTGAGCTGAGAGTGGTCGCCCGCGTTGTCTAACTTTTTGCGAGTAAAAGCCCCCGCCAAAAGCGGAATTAAAACATATAAAACTACCGATAATAGCAATGTATCCCAAGGCACCGTAATGTCAGTGACACCCAGCAATAACCCGGCAATAGGTGCAAAGGCAAAGATCATGATAATGTCGTTAATTGACACTTGTACCAAGGTGTAATTGGCATCGCCCTTGGTCAGCTGACTCCACACAAAAACCATTGCAGTACATGGCGCAACGCCGAGTAAAATCATACCCGCAATATATTCAGTGGCGGTTTGCGGGTCGACCCAATCAGCAAATAAGCCTTTAAAAAACAGCCAGCCTAACAGCGCCATTGTGAACGGTTTTATTAGCCAATTAATCACTAAAGTTAGTACTAAACCTCTTGGTTTTTTACCTACATCTTTAATGGATGAGAAATCGATTTGCACCATCATTGGGTAGATCATTAACCAGATCAACGCAGCAATCACCAAGTTCACATGTGCATATTCAAAAGTCACAATCAGCGCAAACATATCGGGAAAGTAACTCCCCAGTGCAATACCAGCAATAATGGCTAAGCCAACCCAAACTGACAGATAACGTTCAAACAGTCCCATACTTATCGCCTCAAATTTAACGCTGATTGACGCGCTGACTAACTTGTTCTGCCGACTCTACGCGCTCAGAGTAACGGTCGACAAAATGCTCTTTGTTACCGCGCAACAACAGGGTGAATTTCATCAACTCTTCCATCACATCAACGATGCGGTTGTAGTATGACGAAGGCTTCATCCGGTCATTGTCGTCAAACTCTAAAAAAGCTTTGGCGACACTGGATTGGTTGGGAATAGTTACCATCCGCATCCAGCGCCCAAGCACGCGCAATTGATTAACCACGTTGAAGGATTGCGATCCACCACAAACCTGCATTACAGCCAGAGTTTTACCTTGGGTTGGACGCACGCCGCCTAGGTTTAGCGGAACCCAATCAATTTGACTTTTGAAAATACTAGTCATCGAACCATGCCGCTCAGGTGAGCACCACACCTGCCCTTCAGACCACATCATTAACTCGCGTAATTCTTGTACCTTTGGATGGTCAGCGTCTGTGGTATCTGTCTGCGGCAAACCTTCTGGATTAAAGATTTTCACCTCAGCTCCCATACGCTCGAGTATCCGGGCAGACTCTTCAATAACTAAGCGACTGAAGGAACGAGTGCGCAACGAGCCATAGAGCAACAAAATGCGCGGTGCATGCACTAGAACGTTAGCTTGCAAAGCTCTACAGGTAGGTACTGTAAACTGTGCATCATCGACATTCGGTGTATTAGTCTCACTTGTCATTACACGGCTCCTAGTTTTTGTAACGCCTGTTTGAGGTCATCGCCGACTAGATTTTGCTGTGCTAGCGGCAATAGCTGCTTTACACGTTGATGAATAGCATCCATACAAACATCAAATGCTGCAGCCTTTTCTGCATCCGTCCCTTTTAGCTTGGATGGATCGGCTAAACCCCAATGCACTTTGACTGACTTACCAAACCAAACCGGACAAGACTCCCCTGCCGCCGAATCACAAACGGTCACCACAACGTCTGGGGCAAATTCTTCGAATTCATCCCATGATTGACTGTGTAAATCAGCAGTAGCGATCCCCGCCTCAGCAAGGTGTTTAATCGACAGCGGATGTACTTCACCAGACGGCTGACTACCAGCACTTCTGGCTTCAATATGCGCGCTAGCAATGTGATTAGTTATTGCTTCAGACAAAATACTTCGGCACCGGTTATGGGTGCATATGTATAAAATTTTCATTGTGGTCCTTCAGATTTTAACAGCAGGATAAGGATTGTTTAGACGCTTTGAGCTTTGCTAGCGCGACGCAGAAATAAGATTCATTGCTTTTGGCAGTCTCAGTCAGTACACCTTTAGCCCATGTGGGTAGTTCGCTATGCAAGCGATAGTACACCCATTTTCCACGGCGCTGATCGTGAACAATATTGCATTTACGCAGCTCTGCTAGGTGACGAGAAACTTTGGGCTGTTCAAGTTCTAGTGCGGCAATCAAATCACATACACACGCTTCTTCTAATTTTTCAATCAGCAGCAACGATTTAAGGCGAGTATCATCAGACAGACATTTAAAGAATTGTAATGGCGACATAGATATATTTGTTTTTTCATATATATTAAATATCATATATATGTTTTCTCATATGTCAAACGTTATAAAAAGAGCCATTAGTATTTAATTGGTGTGGTTACAGCTTGAGTAGCTCCAGCGCTGAACGCAAAGCGCCGTCGATGCGGATAGGACGTTGACTGTTTCTATCTACAAACACATGGGTCATGTGCCCCAAGGCGCAAGCTGTGGTTTGCTCCTGTTTAAACAACGCGACTTGATAGGACACCGAACTGTTACCCATTTCGACCACTTTTAGACCGGCTAGCAACTCTTCCGGGTAGGCAATCGGTGCATAAAACTGGCACCTTGATTCAACAATAAAGCCAATACTCCCTCCTGTGTGAATGTCGAGCGCCCCTTCTTCTATCAAGTAGCGGTTAATCACTGAATCAAAGTATGAGTAGTAGGTTACATTGTTCACATGACCATAAACATCATTATCGGCCCAGCGCGTTTGCACCGGATAAAAGGTCGCAAAATCACCTTTGCTTATTTGAGAAGAAAGACTCATATATGCTCGCCATCGAGTGCAGCGGTATAAATAGCAATCGCATCATCCCGCTTGATTTCAATAGGATTATTAACCAACAAGCGCGTTTGTAGCATTGCGTCATCGGCTAGCGTTGTGATATGGCTTTCTTTGATGCCACATTCACGCAAGGTTTGCGGAATGCCAAGTTGGCCAGATAATTCATAAAAGTACTGGGCTAAAGCGTCGCCAGCTGAATTAGGCGTACAAGACACACCAATGATATCGGCAATCGCAAGATAATCGTGTTTTGCTGCCGGTGCATTAAAGCGCAATACATAAGGTAAAACCAACGCGTTACTCAAACCATGTGGAATATGGAAGTGGCCGCCAAGTGGATAAGCCAACGCGTGCACGCCACCGACAGGGGCATTTGCAAACGCCTGACCCGCCCAAAAAGCCCCCAACAACATAGCTTGCCTAGTTGGATGACTTTCTGGATTCTCGCATGCCAGCACAATACTACTAGATAGTTTTGCCAAGGCTTGCATTGCTAGTGCATGGGAGATCGGGTTGCGTTTGTGCTGACTGGTAATTGCCTCTATCGCATGCACCATGGCATCTATACCGGTAGCTGCAGTAACATGACGCGGCAAGCCGATAGTCAAGCTAGCATCCAACAATGCGACATCAGGTAATAGCAACGGAGATACTATGCCAGCCTTAGTCGTATCACCTGTTGTAATTACCGCCACTGGAGTAGCTTCAGAGCCAGTCCCCGCAGTGGTTGGAATTAGAATTAACGGCAGCCGCCTACCACGCACTTGCTCAACGCCGTATAGGTCTTGCAAGCTTTGTTGATCCTGAGCAGACTGGCCACATGCAAGTCGAGCGATGACCTTAGCCGTATCTAATGAACTACCACCACCAAAACCAATAATGCCGTCACATTGATGTTGCAAAGCCAGCTGGCAAGCATTTAAGACGATGTATTCTGGCGGGTCGGCAACCACCTCTGGGTAGATAGCAACATCTCCGGTTTGAGGTAAGAACTGTTTGAGTTTTTCCAATAACCCCACGTTTACGATCCCTTGATCAGTCACCACTAAAGGACGATGGATTTTTTGTGCATCAAGCAGTTTAGTAAGCTGGCCCAGAGAGCCTGAGCCACAAATGACTTTGGGGACGGTAGTAAATTCATAATTTAACATGGGCGCAATGCTCGCTAGAACTACGTTATTTATATCCTAGCTCAGTAGAATAGAACTGGTCATTTCAATTGCCAATCTCAAACTATAAGTATTGCGTATAGCGGTTTAAATCTACTACAGCCTGCTATTCTGAGACATTATTGATTTCCTGTAATTGCATAACTAGGTGATTCCAGTTGCGTTGATTCTCAATGTCGTGCTCAAGACCCTGCTCATCAGCTTGGATGAAACCTTTCAAAGCTGGCGGTTAAGTGCGAAATATAAAAAACAAAAGAATGCACGGTATTAAAGCTGATGCATACAGTGAATCAAAGTTTTCGAATTGGTCTCGTTTTGATCCTTTAGATAGTGCTATTGATAAAATTTATTGGAAACACAGGGACGAGTTAGAGCAAGACTCCGCTGAGCCTGAATACTTTTTCGAGCCAACCAAATCAAACTTTTTGATGCCTGTATCGGAACGCGACCTCAAAGATCAACTAGATAAAATCCCCTCTGAGTGTACAAAAGGTCTGGAAGGAGTTTTTGTTTTAGGTGGCAGTTCCAAAATAAACAAAGTGGGAAGTGTTAGATTGTTTCGGTGGGGAAGTTATTGGCGTAATAGTATTTTTTTATTTTCTTATCCTAAAAATCAGATGTCATTTCACTACAGGAAACCACCAAAACCTAGCGTCTTGAACAACTATCGAAGAATTGGTGCATTAGTAGATAAGGATGACGAACACGGAGTAAGCATAAAATTTGAAGAAGACAAGCTCCGTCAATTTTATCTCCGCGATGTTTTTGTACATGAGGTTGGTCATCATGTCGAAAGAGAGAAGTTTAAGACTCACAAAAAATCTGAAGGATTTGCTGTTTGGTTTGCTTCTTAATATGGTTTTCGCTTTCAATTTTTTAAAGAATAAACTAGTCGACAATTGAGAAGGTAGATGACCGTTCATGGCACAAAGCGGTTATAGAGAATCGAATGAGACTGTAAATCGGTTTTATTTTTTTACGCAAATTTCATCAAAATAATTGTTTCCAACAATTAACGCAAATAGTGCCTAAATATTTAAGATTACAACTTCATCAGGCGACATCCGTGAAAGATAAAACCATTCGTGATTGAGATTGGCAGCAGCACGCAAGTTTGCTTCAAAAAGCATGGATTCAGTGGGAATCGCAGCAAAGCACAATTTTTCAAACCCGAGTGCTTGTGGCAATTGAGAAACTATTTCGATCAAGCCTAAGCAGCTAAAACCCCAGTTCGCCCGTCCTACGTTATCGCGCTCAATCGGTTCGGCGCGATGCTTAACCGGCGGTCTGCGGGCTATATTGCGGCACCTAGTTTTCAGTAATCCTATCAAACGATTATGGCTCAACAAATGCGACCCTTAGCGCGTTTGCTTTTTCCAGAAGTAAATGGATTCGATGGCCAAACATCTGGTTTTTCAATCCAGTATCAACCTGGAATAGATACAGTTTTACAGCCGCACACAGACGCCAGCTCTGCGACAATGAATATTAATTTGAATTTGCCGCATGAGTCATTCAGTGGCTCTGAAGTTGACTTTTTTGATCGCGCCAATGGCAATGTGAAAAGAATTTCAATCCTATCTGTTATGGCATTGATCCACCGAGGCATTACTCTACAAACTGCCCAGATCATAATCAGCGGCAACCGCACTAATATGTATGACTTTATGGCGAGCAGATGCACACACCATTCGGTAGACAAGCAGATTATGCGTTCCCCCCGCAGCGACTATGGACACTGCCAACTGTAAAACAGGATCATTACGCACTATTTTAGGACCGTAGTTTGTAGTACCGAGGATGGTACATCGTTCAACTCAAATTATTCAGCACTTGTTGCAGCGCCAACATACCATGGCATATTCATACATAGCTTATGCGATGCACAATATTTTATAATGTCCTCTAAAGAACGACTTTTGATAAATTCAATTTTGGGTTGATTGGTGACTGTACCGGCCAAAAAGTCCGCTTGCGACTCTTCTCTAACTAATCAGCACTCAAGCACTTGGTTGCGGCGTTCAAGATTGATGCTTACGCTCTTAGGTGCAGCAAATGTTTGCTCAATGCTATCGATATACCAATTACGCATATCAACCACCAAACCCGATGGTTGGTTGCGGATTTGGCCCATTTGACTGGACAACTCGGTTAAATAGCTTAAGTCGGTTGAAACATTCCATTGCCCCTCGAGTCTTACCCATATCACATTATTTAATGCATCAAATGAGAACGAAGGTATTAATTCTTGCATGTATTAAATATCCGTTTCGTAGATTGTGAACAGATAGTTAATGAGTTGTTACTACCAACTCGACTCTAGTCCGATTGACAATGTCAATCTGCGATTAAACATAGTTTATTGTATTCGATTTCGCACATCTTTATATTCAGGTATACTCATTAAGAAGCAAATAAATATTTGAGTAAGCGACTTTTCGTTGACCTATATGGCCACACCTTACATAAAACAACAAAATGGACGGGTATACCAAATGTCAAAATTTATCAAAATTGCTACAACAATTGCCTCATTCTCTGTCTTAGTACTGTTTATTAAATGGGCGGGTCAGGCAGTATTAGCTGGCTCGGCGTTAATTGCGCTCATTCCGGTCAGCATCGTATTGGTTGCAGTAATGGTTTACGTCAGGGTTAGCGAAAAACAGAAATAAAACCATTGGTTTATCGCAATCGAAATTAAACCTACTCCATAAAAATCTGTAATAAAAAAACCAAAATCCAGATTTTTCTCAAAAAATTCTTCTCAGCTATTTTTATGCCAACTATCGATAAAGTTGGAAAAAAGGTAGATATTTTCCCAGCAGTCAAGGAAAACATTGGCTTCGTATGATTTTTAAACACTTTATATACCCGCAATAAGCTAAACTTAAAACTGATCATTAAACTTCAAAACATCAGAAAAAACGATTGTTAATTTTTTGTGAACTTTGTACCGAAAACTCTCCAGAATTGTTCTACTGGAAAAAAAAATTCACATATAAAAATGTAAACCATTGATTATATTCAATTAAAAGCTCAGTAAATATCATAAATATCATTATTTACTATTGTAAATGCTGCTCACCATTTGTAAATAATTTGTGATCTAAAAGACAACTTTTGGTTTATCCTCGTGTAATCGTTTAAATGTCTGAAAACGATAAAACCAACTTTTTAAAACAAGTGAGATAACAATGAATACAAAAAGTGTGATTCGAAGCGTTGGACACAAGCGCCCATTGTATAGCCTCGGTTTTAAGGCGATTGCAACGGCCGCGATATTGCTGCTAGTCCCAGGAATGGCCCACGCTGCTGCAAATTTACAGCCAGATGATTTTGTCGGAATTTCGTTTTGGTTAATATCAATGGCTCTGATGGCATCAACCGTCTTCTTTTTGTGGGAGACGCAAGCCGTGTCTGCAAAGTGGAAAACGTCACTCACGGTGTCTGCGTTAGTGACTTTCATAGCGGCGGTGCATTATTTCTATATGCGTGACGTGTGGGTCGCTACTGGCGAAACACCAACAGTATATCGATATATCGATTGGCTATTGACTGTTCCACTGCTAATGATCGAATTTTATTTGATTCTACGTGCTATTGGCGTAGCGACTCCGGGCATTTTCTGGCGTTTACTTATAGGTACGCTCGTCATGCTTGTTCCAGGCTACTTAGGCGAGGCTGGATATATCAACACCACTGTCGGATTTGTAGTCGGGATGATTGGCTGGTTCTACATCTTGTATGAAGTTTTCATGGGTGAAGCAGGCAAGGCCGCCGAACGAGAAGCAACACCATCAGTCATGTACGCGTACAAGCTCATGCGCTGGGTCGTAACTGTTGGTTGGGCCATTTATCCAATAGGGTACGTATTAGGCTACATGACTGGTACAGCTGACCAAGCGTCACTGAACATCGTTTACAACTTAGCGGATGTTGTGAACAAAATTGCGTTTGGCTTGTTGATTTGGTACGCAGCGACCTCTGAGAGTGAGGCGTAAGACGTAAAAGAATAAGCTCTGTACCAATTACGGAGTAGCGGCGCGCTCAGTTTGCCACCAAGCGCGCCGCGTTAGTGCTCCAAAGTTTATGACGAGAATAAGAACATGAAATTTGTCACAATTGCGTCACGACTTAACCACCTAGACCGCCTCGCGACTATCGCAGAGGAAGAGATTTTACGCTCAGTTGGCTCACATCAACCAGCACTTTATCATTTGCGCGCTGGTGGGCATCGGATGCGTTTAACAACATGTTTAGACGCTTGCTTGGCATTATCGCTTGAAGACCAAGACAGTATAGCGCTAGCATGCTGTATCGAACTACTCCACAACGCGTCACTTATCCACGATGACCTCCAAGACAACGACGAAATTCGCCGCGGCCATCCGACTGTGTGGGCAAAATATGGAAAAAATATAGCGATCTGTAGTGGCGACTTGCTGTTAACCAAAGCATTCGGTGTACTCAGCACTATGACTACTACAGCGCCACTTGCGGTTATCCTGAGCGAAGTGCAGGACTCTGTAAGTGAAACTATTCAAGGCCAATGCGAAGACTTATCTCTAACGCATTCAACAAGCGCTATTGAGTACGAAAACATTGCGGCTCGAAAATCAGGGCCTTTCATCGCTATGCCTCTAACATTGCCATTAATTGCTGGTGGATACACGCAATCTGTTGTTCCAGCCAAACAAGCGGTTCGGTGCTTTGCGATAGCCTACCAGATTGCTGATGACATTGGTGATTGGCAAGCCGATGCAGAACATGGGCACCTAAACTTGGTTAATATCTATCGCTCAAAAAATAACCTTAACCTGTCCATTTCAATGGCCAGACAACGCGCACTCTATTTATTACGTAGATGCCAAAAAGAGCTCCAAGCGCTACCTGAGAATTGTGCCATCGGTATTATCAATGCGGCGAAAAGTATCCAGTCAAAACTAGAGAGAATTGAGCATGAATAATGCGCTTGTTATTGGTGGTGGGTTTGGCGGTATTGCGGCTGCTTTGAGACTCCGGGCCAAGGGCTACAAAGTGACATTGATCGACAAAGGTGATCAATTGGGTGGTCGAGCACAAGTGTTTAAACGCAATGGATTTGTTTTCGATGCTGGTCCAACCGTCATAACAGCACCGTTCTTGTTTGACGAATTGTTTGCGTTATTCAACAAAAAAACCGCCGATTACATAAATATTGTGCCAGTAGAGCCTTGGTACCGATTTTATTACGACGACGGCAGTGTATTTAATTATGGCGGTACTTTGCAAGACACGTTGGATGAAATTGAAAAAATTTCACCTAAAGATAAAGCGGGTTATAGGAAACTTCTGAAAACGTCTGAGGCGATATTTGATGTGGGATTTACTCAACTAGCAGAAAAGCCATTCCATCGCTTAACAACAATGCTTAAACAAATTCCTCATTTGTTGCGTCTCAAAAGTTATAAAACAGTGTGGCAACTTATTGCGGGACACCTGAAACACGAAAAACTGCGTCAGGCATTCTCCATTCAACCGTTATTGGTTGGTGGAAACCCATTTGCAACAACCAGTATCTACAATTTGATTCACTTTCTTGAACGCAAATGGGGCATTCACTTCGCAATGGGGGGGACAGGAGCTGTAGTTAAAGGTTTGGAGAAACTGATGCGTGAACAAGATATCGACATACGACTCAATCAAACAGTGGAACGAATTATCACTAAGAACCAAAAGATAGTCGGTATCGAACTCGAAAGTGGTGAAACGTTAGGGTGTGATTTGGCTGTTTCGAATGTCGACCCAACACATTTATACGGGAAGATGTTATCTGAACAGCAACAACGTATATCCGCTCGATTAAAAACTAAGCACGCTAAATTTTCTATGGGCTTATTCGTTTTGTACTTTGGCACTAATCGTACGTTTGATGACGTTGCCCACCATACGATTTGGTTAGGTCAGCGCTATGAGGAGCTCCTTAATGATATTTTCAATAAGCAAGTGCTTGCCGATGATTTTTCGTTATACGTACATCGACCGACTGCAACCGATCCTAGTATGGCGCCAGATGGCTGTGACAGCTTCTATGTATTGTCTCCGGTTCCTAACTTACAAGCCAATATAAACTGGCAGTCCAAAGGCGCTGAATACGCTGAAAAGATCATCCAAGCACTGGATAAAACGATGATGCCTGGGCTAAAAAATTCTATCGTTGAGCAGTTTCACATGACTCCAGCAGAGTTTAAAAGCGAATACTGCAGCACTCATGGTGCAGGTTTTTCCATTGCACCAACACTTTCCCAATCAGCCTGGTTTAGGTATCACAATAAAGCCGAAGGGCCAGAAAATTTATACTTGGTTGGTGCTGGTAGTCACCCAGGTGCTGGCTTACCGGGTGTATTGAGTTCAGCAAAAGTGCTTGAACATCTCATACCAAAATACGAAGAACAAGTAGGGGTGAAACCCACCGACATTCAGTCGGCAATGCATACCGAGAAATCCACTGTAAATAATAAAACAAACACTAACGGAAGAGCCGCGTAACAATGCACGACGCTGCAATCGATACGCTTAGCCAACACGGTAAATCATTTCGGTTCGCTGGCATGTTTTTGTCAAATAGACAATTGCACCAAGCAGCAAGGTTGTATCGGTTTTGCCGTTGGATAGATGACATTGCTGATGAAACACCTGACAAATCTCAAGCTCGAGGAATTCTTTTAGATTTGCGTCAACAATTAATTGAAAGTCGACCGGAGCATGACATCATGCTTGACTTCCAGGCGCTACAACAAGAACTCAATATACCTATATCGCAACCTTGTAGTCTGATAGACGGGGTATTGAGTGACTTAAGCAAGGTCGAAGTAACAACAACTGACCATTTATTGAAGTATGCATATCAGGTTGCCGGTGTTGTTGGCTTGATGATGTGTCCTATTCTGAGGGCTGACGAACGCGGCTATCCTCATGCGGTAGATTTAGGCATTGCTATGCAACTTACCAATATAGCCCGAGATGTTCACGAGGACGCAATGATGGGTAGGCGCTACCTTCCGCAGACCTGGTGTAAGCTAACGCCCGCACAGATAGTCGCCAATCGTTCTTCAGAAACTGTTGCGTCAGTGCAGTTCAGTATCTACCGGCTACTAGCACTTGCGGAAAGCTATTACCAGAGTGCCTGCTATGGTTACAAATATCTTCCACCTCGCAGTCGGCATGCTATCGCGGTTGCTGCCAATGTGTACCGTCAAATTGGCGTCCAACTGCAGCAAGAGAAAGTAAATTATTGGCAAGGTAGGACGGTTGTTAAAACCCATGTAAAGATCGGTATAGCCGTAAAAACCCTTCTCTGCCGATTGGCAACGCAGTCTGTTCCCCATGATAGCTCTCTCCACGCAGCACTAAAAGACTTCGAAACTATTGGTGTGAAATGAATACACCCGGCAAAACCGATGTATGTATTCTAGGTATCGGTTTAGCTGGGTGTTCATTAGCACTCAATTTAATTGAGAACGGTTACCAAGGGCGTGTCGCTTTGTATGACAAAGCTGAGAGTGTTAATTCAAACAAAACTTGGTGCTTTTGGGACGAAGGTAGCCTACCCGATTATTTACGCCCGCTTATTGCTAAACGCTGGGCATCTTGGTTAATTAGCAGCGAAGATATTTCACATACTCACCACACAACATCTAGGGATTTGCGATATTGCTGCATACCTGCCGAGGACTTCTATGCATTCGCATTGAACAAACTCAGGCGAGCCCCTAATGTAGATTTCTATTTCGGTGCTAAAGTCCAACAAACGAACACCCAAAGCCGTTGTTTAACTGCAATTATTAATGGTGAAGAGGTTGAGTCTGTTTGGGGGTTTGATAGTCGAAGCCAAGCATTCTCAGATCATAACAATGGCTTATTGCAATGCTTTACTGGGGCCTGGGTCAAAAGTAGTACCCCATTGTTTAATCCAGAACAAGTCAAGCTTATGAGCAACATGCATATGCAACCTAATGGCTTAGAGTTTACCTATGTTCTTCCTTTCACTAATAAATATGCACTACTCGAACTCACTCGTTTTTCTAGACAAGCCGAAAATTTAGCTGACATGAGAGAAGCAACTGAATCATTAGTTGCAGATACTTTAACCGGTAAGTCAGAAATAGAGCGGTGGGAGACTGGTATTCTCCCCATGCAAGCGGCACCTAATAGATATAAAAAACCGATATTGTATCAGTGGAACAAAATTGGTATCGCTGGAGGACATATTCGTGCATCAACGGGTTACGCTTTTCTAACAATTCAAAAATACAGCGAAATAGCTTCAAGGCTGATACTAGGTACATCGAATACATCAAAAGCCCCAGTACCAGAATACTACAAATGGTTGGACCGTGTATTCCTGACAGTAATACGAAACAATCCTTCACAGACAGCTTCATTGTTTACTCGAATGGGCGGGAAAACAAACCCCGAACAATTTGCCAGATTTATGTCGGAGAGCGCCAGTACCTCCGATTTGCTTGCTATAGTGAATGCAATGCCCAAGCGTATATTTCTGAGAGCTTTATGGCAGTAGAGCGTCAAGTACAATTGAGCATCCACAGGCTGTTGCCGGCCTTCGCCGTAACTAGTGTGATGCTAACTTTCGTAACTCTGCAGATGGGCGATGCTTCGCCATTAGGTCAAATTATTGTAACCTGCTTAGTAATTTTTCTGATTGGAATGCCTCATGGTGGGTTGGATGTGATCATGATTAACCGCTTGGCCCAATCGAGGTTGTTACCCAGCATATTCAACGGTTCGGTGGTCGCCCACGGCACAATTTTGCTTGGTTATCTATCTTTAGTGGTAATGGCTTGGAGCTTGTGGATTATGCTACCAGCTTTCAGTCTTGCAGTGTTTCTATTTATCGCCGCTGTACATTTCAGTAAAGACTGGGGGGTACAAAGCCAAACATCACTGTCGTTTAGCTTGGCTGTACTTACTATTGCATTACCTGCTTTGTTTCACTCTGCTTCACTAAGAGAGTACTTTCAAGCGCTATTGCTCAGTGTTCAACAAGCAGATACTGCAGTTACTGCAATGCAGTTATCCATAGCTCCGGCACTCTTAATTTTTATCTACCATCTAATAATGAAACGCTCCGAAACGATAATTTGGGTTTGGCTGGGGGCCATGATGGTGGCGGCATATTGGCTTACGCCGTTGTGGTACTTTTGTGTCTATTTTTGTGCTGTACACTCCGTACTCCATACACTACACATTAAAGTAATCAACAAGCTAACGTGGAAAGACATAGGTAAAGCCTTGATATTCCCGATGATTGGCACCACAGCGCTGCTAATAATAGCTTATGTGGCACTACCAACTAATGGATTAAATGAAAACCTTCTACAAATCACTTATATCGGCCTGTTCGCACTAACAGTGCCGCATATGCTGCTGACCTACATTCACGACGCGATTTTACCGCATAAGTTCTCGGCCTCAGCCAAATAGTCACTGACAACATTGAATACAAACGGAAACCAGGCAGTTAACCTATCCGGTGTTGATTCTAACTCTCGTTTGATTTTTTCAACATTGACCCATTTCACATCGGCAACCTCATCCGGGTTTGGCGTTATTGGCACCTCATCTTGGATAGCTAAAAACACATGGTCAAATTCATTTTCAGTCAAACCATTATCAAGTTCAGCACGATAGACAACACTCGATAATTCGATGAGCTCAAGTGATTGTGTAATACCCAACTCCTCTTTTACTCGTCGTCTCACCGCAACATTTAGCTCTTCGCCTGGACGAGGATGAGAACAACATGTATTGCTCCATTTCGCTCCACTGTGATACTTGTGGTCAGCGCGCTTCTGCAATAGCAACTCAAATCCACCGGCTCGAGGTCTTGCTATCATAAGAGAAAAAGCGCGATGTAATGTACCGTCGATGTGAGCCTGTAGCTTGTCGCAAGTGCCTATCGCGTGACCAGTTGGAGAGACCAAAATTACTTCATCATTCATACTCAGAACCCTTACTAAAGTTTATATTTGATACGACTCGTCGCGGTAATAAGAGCACTGTAGCGACATTTTTTTATGTTTATTCTCTAACGGGCTGCGTACAAAAAATGCTACACATTGCGATCTTCGCCACTAACCTTCGCAACGTTCTTTGAGCAACAAAGTAAGTGA
>CAXRGW010000140.1:0-4102 GCA_964230255.1 Alteromonas sp. | reverse complement strand
TTTGTTGACGAGGTACACCGCTTCAACAAAGCCCAACAAGACGCATTTTTACCTCATATCGAATCGGGTCTGATTCAGTTTATAGGCGCAACAACTGAAAATCCTTCGTTTTCTTTAAATAGTGCATTGTTGTCTCGGGCTAGGCTATTTATTTTAAAAACGTTAGAAGCTGCGGATTTAGCCTCATTGGTAACTCGTGCCTTGACCGCGTTGAATAGCGAAATGGAACAAACAATAACGATTACAGAGGCTGCAAAAAACGCGTTAATACAACTATCCGCCGGTGATGGGCGACGACTACTTACGCATTTTGAATTGGCCCTGCAACTTTCCTCTGACGGCGTTGTCGATGTTGAACAAATCAAGTTAAGCAGTGGCTCGAAACACACGGCGTTTGATAAGAATGGTGATATTTTTTATGACCATTTATCAGCATTTCACAAATCAGTAAGAGGTTCGTCTGTTGATGGCGCTTTGTTTTACTTTGCGCGATTAATTCAAGCGGGTTGTGATGCGACCGTTATTGCGCGACGTTTGTTGGCTATCGCCAGCGAAGATATCGGTAATGCTGACCCACGCGCACTAAACTTATGTGTGACCGCATGGGATGTGTATCACCGCGTTGGTGCGGCAGAAGGTGAGCGAGCAATTGCCCAAGCTATCGTCTATTGTGCGCTAGCGCCTAAGAGCAATGCGGTATATCAAGCATTTAAGGCGGCACAACGCACAGCAGCTGAATACCCAGATGCGCCCATTCCCGCGCATTTGCGCAATGCACCAACGAAAATTAGCAAAGAGCAGGGTCATGGTGCTGAATATCGCTATGCACACAATGAGCCTGGCGCGTATGCTGCTGGGGAAGCTTATTTGCCAGGAGGTGTACCCGGTGATTTTTATGCCCCGAATGATCGCGGTTTAGAAAAACAACTCGCGGCTAAGCAGGAATATTTAAAACAACTCGACGCGAATGCGCGGGATAAATCGGGGAACAATCAATGACCATGTATTTATATGTTGCCTTAGGCGGTGCTATTGGTGCCTGTTTACGCTTTTTCATTACGACTAAAGCCGATCTTTGGTTTGGAAAAGGCTTGCCCTTTGGTACACTAGCGGTCAATGTTATCGGGTCATTTTTGCTTGGTTTGCTGTATATGGTTTTACAGGAGCCTTATGCAGAGTCTCCGTATCGCGCGTTATTGGGAATTGGCGTACTTGGCGCCTTCACAACCTTCTCAACGTTCTCGCTCGATACCGTTCTAATGATTCAACACGGTGAATGGTTTAAAGCGTTAGCCAATGTCGGGCTTAACGTCATTGTTTGTGTAATGGCCGCTGGGTTAGCGGTCTTTTTAGTAAAAGGGTAAATAGATCTCATGTTAGATCCGCGTTTTTTTCGACAGGATATAGAAACAACGGCTGCGCGCTTAGCGACGCGTGGTTTTGATTTGGACGTTGCAGCGTATACCGCATTAGAAGAGCAGCGCAAAAATCTACAAATTAAAACACAAGACTTACAAAATACCCGTAAAGTTAAAAGTAAAGCTATAGGTAAAGCAAAGGCCAGTGGCGAAGATATTCAACCATTACTCGATGAAGTCAGTGGTCTTGGTGACGAGTTAGATGCGGCGAAGTCAGAACTTGAGCATATTCAAACGGCGTTAAACATCTTTTATCAAGAAACGCCAAATTTACCAGATAAAGATGTTGCTGTCGGCAAAGACGAAGTTGAAAACGTTGAAGTTTTAAAGTGGGGAACACCGCGTGCCTTTGATTTTGACGTAAAAGATCACGTTGACCTTGGCGATGCCTTGGACAAAGGATTAGATTTTGAATCAGCAGCTAAGTTATCCGGTGCCCGCTTCGTGGTAATGCGTGGTGCAGTTGCCCGCTTAAATCGTGCACTTGCACAATTCATGCTCGATAAACATACCCAAGAGCACGGTTACACTGAAATGTACGTACCGTATTTGGTTAATAGCGATAGCTTATTCGGCACTGGCCAGTTACCTAAGTTTGGCGAAGACCTGTTTCACACCCAGCCGGCTACTGAAGAAGGTCAAGGGATGTCATTGATCCCAACTGCTGAGGTGCCTTTAACAAACCTAGTACGTGACGTGATCCTTGATGATACTGAATTACCAATCAAGATGACGGCGCATACACCGTGTTTCCGTAGTGAAGCCGGAGCTTATGGTCGAGATACTCGCGGTCTTATCCGTCAACATCAATTTGATAAAGTTGAGTTGGTTCAAATCGTTAAGCCAGAAGATTCAGATATGGCCCTAGAAGCGCTAACCGGTCATGCAGAAGCCATTTTGCAAGCCTTAGAGTTGCCATACCGTAAAGTTATGTTGTGTACGGGTGATATGGGCTTTGGTTCAGCCAAGACTTATGACTTAGAAGTCTGGTTGCCAGCACAAGACACGTATCGTGAAATTTCATCGTGTTCAAATATGCGTGACTTTCAAGCGCGTCGTATGCAAGCGCGTTACCGCAGTGCTGCCGGGCAAAAGCCAGAATTGGTGAATACCTTAAATGGTTCAGGTTTAGCTGTCGGTCGTACATTGGTCGCAATATTGGAAAACTACCAAAATGCTGATGGTAGTATCACTATTCCAACGGCTTTACAGCCATATATGGGCGGTGTAACAACCTTATCTGCTTAAAGACATTTGGCGGGCTTAGGTAAGCCTGCCAGCTTCGTTGCTTGTTTTGCTGGGCCCTTGGGAAACAAGCGATGTAAATAGCGGCTATTGCCTTTTTCTGGGCCAAATTTGGCCTCCATCGCTTTTACTAATGCTCTAATTGCAGGGCTAGTGTCATATTCTAAATAAAACGCCCGCACAAAGCGCACGACTTCCCAGCGCGGTTCGTCCAATTCAATCCCGTCGTTTTCAGCAATAACCTCAGCAACTCGCTCGCTCCACTGTGTGTGATCAAGTAGATAGCCAAGTTTATCGGTTTCTAGTGTCTGAGCATCAACGGTTAGCGTATTGACTGTCATTATTTAAAATCTCACAACGTGATCGTGCTTAGCAATTAGCTTATCTATTTGAGATAAATCTAACTTTATGATATCCAGATTATTATACACAGTATTGTTAGCGCAGAATGCCGCTAGGCTTGCTGAACAAACGTGTAGGTCGTCAATATCGTAAAACGGAAATGACGCAATGATTTTAGCTGGCGCTTTTTGACCTGGATTTTCATCGTTTGGCGCTGCCAATAAGTTCATACCAGCACCACTAAACAAGGCGCTAGTTTGATGGGCGTAACCCGTAGACGCCATTGTGAAGTCCAATGCATCCAACATGTGTTGTTGGTTATCAAAATTTGATTCGAAAACTACGAGGATCTTGGCCACTAAACTTGTACCAACTGTTCAACATCGTGCAAGCGACTAAAAAACTCTCCCATCCCATGCGCCTCAAAAGCTAGGGCGAGGTTATCATCAGCGAAAATATTCCGCTTTTCGGCGGCGGTAACACAAACAATCAATGGGATATCGTTATCTGCTGCAATCGTCTGCCAGGCGCGAGTAGGGCTTTGTTCATTGCTATTGGTGCTTAATTTACTGTTTGCGGTCTCAACACCATCACCATAAAAAAATATATGGTCGATAGTGATTTTGTCTGCAAGCATAGATTGCACTGCGGCGAGCGCTTGTTGCGCAGAATCACGGTCGCGGGGAGAGCTAGTGACCAGGCACGCAATAGTTTTATTATTCATAATAAAAAAAACACCCCGATAAACGGGGTGCTTATTCGTCCTAATCGTATAGATTAATCATCGCCACCAAACGCGCCTAAAAGCTGCAGCAATGAAACAAAGATGTTGTAAATGCTCAAATACAAACCAACCGTTGCTAGGATATAGTTTGTTTCACCACCATTCACAATACGGCTTGTGTCAAACAAAATAAAGCCTGACATCACGAAGATGATCACAGCATTGATAGCCAATGACAACGCCGGAATGCCTAAGAATAGGTTAGCAATGATTGCGACAATGGCTGTAAGCAAGCCCACAACCAAGAACCCCCCCAAGAAAGAGAAGTCTTTCTTAGTAGTCAGTGCATAGGCAGAAAGACCTAGGAATACAA
>CAXRGW010000139.1:0-10901 GCA_964230255.1 Alteromonas sp. | reverse complement strand
CAGCGGATCCACTATCGCTCGTTGTTAATTGGATTAATAATGGCGATTAGTATCGTCGCAATTGTATTAGTCGCTTGGATTGGCGCAACCGATGTAATCGCCGGCGGCATGACCGCCGGTGAACTTACGGCATTTATGTTTTACGCGGTGTTAGCAGGCGGCAGTATCGCTACCGTCAGTGAAGTAATTGGCGAGATTCAAAAAGCTGCTGGGGCAAGTGAACGATTGATTGAGCTACTGACTGCTAAAAGTCACATACACAACCAAGCGAATCTAGCACCTAGTGTTACACTTGGGTCTGCAACTCAAGCCATTCAACTTTCAAACGTAAGTTTTGCCTATCCTAGCGCGCCCGAAAGATCGGTTTTACAAGACATAAACCTGACAATAAAACCAGGACAACGTGTCGCTCTGGTCGGCCCCAGTGGGGCTGGAAAGTCTACGGTTTTCCAATTGCTATTAAGATTTTATGAGACAGAGCAAGGGACAATTTGTGTTCAAGATCAAAACATAAGTCAAATGGCAATAGAAGACTTGCGTACTCAGTTTGCGCTAGTTCCGCAAGAATCAGTAATCTTTGCCAATGATGTAGTCGAAAACATTCGTTATGGCCGCCCTAATGCGACACAGACGGATGTTGTTGCCGCCGCCAAAACAGCCCAAGCACATGAATTCATTTTACAGTTACCTCAGGGTTATCAAACTCACTTGGGTGAGCGAGGTGTTAAGTTATCGGGTGGTCAGAAACAGCGAATCGCTATTGCTCGGGCAATATTAGCCGATCGGCCTATCCTTTTGTTAGATGAAGCGACCAGCGCACTAGATGCCGTAAGTGAACAACAGGTTAAGCTAGGCTTGGATAACTTAATGCGAGGCAGAACAACCCTAATCATTGCCCATCGCCTTGCTACTGTAGTTAACGCTGATCTAATCATTGTCATGCAAGGAGGCAGTATTGCCGCTATGGGCACTCACGAAGAGTTACTTGAGAACAATACCTTGTATCGCGAACATGCGGAGCTGCAGTTGGTCAGTTAAACGACTTGTGCCGTTAATGATTTCGCTAGTATGCGGTTGGTTAAGTATGCTAACAGCTCAGTTTCTTCTTCACTGCGCTCACCATCTATAGCGGTGAGTTCCATAGCCACATCTAGAGTTCTGTTAGCATCCTGATTTAACTCTTCGCCCAATTTTTGCATAAATGCTTTGCAATCATGGTTGTCTACTGCTTGGCGAGCTCGGTGGATGGCACTATTTAAAAAGGCTTCCTTACAAATCGTACTGCCCCAATCAAGAGAGTCCATGATTTGTTCAACGTAGTCTTGTTCAGTTAAGCTAATTTTACCGTCTATTTGATAAAGTAAAACCGACAGTTGAATGAGGGCTTCGTTGAACCCTTGTTGTTCAGTCAGTTGCATAGGAACTCCTTACATCGCATCCTCGGCGAGATAGCTGGAATAGTTTGTAGCGAAAATCCGAAATTCAAATTTTAGACAATTTCTGCTTATATTAGTTGCAAAAATTTTTAACTTTTTTTCGCTTAGCGCACCCCTAAAACCACGTCGTGGATCAAATAATTCCCCGAGTACAGCGGGTGCGGTTCACCCGTTGCTTCTATGGCAAAAAATCGTTGCTCTTCGGTATCCAGTGATTGATAGCCGCCAATCACTTGATACAACCAAGCTTCGGTGTCAAAGTTAAGCGCTTGCCATTGAAGATATTGTAACGCCGTAATATTCTCGCCGCTGTCGATCACATAACAAAAATATTGCTCAACGGCTTCTCGCAGTTGCGAATCATCCATCTCTATCGCGGCAATAGCATCAACGTTAATAGTTTTCGCGGCGCTTTGTTGCTCTTGTTTACGGTGCCGATTAATCGTGCGAATTTGACCAACCAAGTGTTGTAATTCCGCTTCTTGCTCAACATTATTTGAATCAACTGCGGCGGCTCTTAACAGCGGCTCTGCTTGATTAAACAGCATCGGCACCTGACTAAAAGCCGTGTAATCCTTAGGTACAAAATCTGGATGTTGATCACTGTGCAACACAAAGCCTTTAAGCAACCGCGTTTTGCCGCGAAACTCCCGGAATCGCCCGAGTAACTCAAGCAGTCGGGCTTGAACTGCCGAAAGCTCTTTAGTGACTCGCGTAAAGCTCTGCTGCAATGCCACCACTAATAAATGACGTAAGTCACGGTTATTACCTGCCAACTCACTCATCTCATCGAACTGAATCATTTCGATTTGATTGAGTAAGTCCGTCACTTGAGATTGGGCTAATTGGTTTTCACGAATTTTCGCGTCTACTGATGCTACGTAACCGAATTCGTTATTGATCCGACTGAATAGCAATCGCACGTGGTTGGCCAATGATTCAGTGAGCGCATAGACGTGCTCGCGTAAATCACTGAGATGCCCCTGTGATTCAGCAAACCGGCCATAATGCAGCGCTTCTTTGTAGTGTTGAGCAAGGGTTTTTATGGCAGCCAGAGCACTAGCCATATTGGTATCAATTTGACGATTGCGCTCATCTTGCAAACTGCCTTCAAGAAGGTTGCGCACAGCGCTTTTGAGACGATAGTCACCATCTTGTTCAGGACGCCACAAAACACCTAGCTGAAGTAACTGTTCAAGGACTTTTGGACTCATGTCGCTGGCACCCACGCTGCCGACCAAATAAGCCCGCATAATCACTTCACTGTGCCGACTGAGAGCATTGAGCAGTTTTACACCGGACTGGAATAGATTTTGATTCACAGCAGACTACCTTGCTCACTAGACATTTGAGCCTGTTCTGCCAGCGACAGTGACTCAGTTTCGTCGATAAAACGCAATACTTCGTACAAATAATCAATCTTACCCGTAGCGATGAATATCTGCTTTTCAGGGTTGGGTTTTAGTAAGTATCCAACATCGGTTAAGCGTTTAAACACTTGCTTCAGTTGGCCATCGACTTGCGTACTTGTTGAGCCAAACAAGCGGTACCGAGAAATTTTCTCCAACTGCTCAGCAAACGCGGGGGTGTCTTCGATGATGGTTTGTAGTTCTGTTAATCGGATCGGTGTACCCATAGTGACTGGCACATCATTACCCTGGGCTTGTTGAACCAGCAATAGCCAATCCACAAACGGCCGCAAACTCGAAGACACTTCTTGAAACTGTTGACCCAACACCTTGCGTTCTTCATCGCCTAATCCGGCATAACCGACAAAGAACACATCGCCGTCTGCGGTGGTAGTCAAGGTACGATTAAGCAAGTTCAAATGTGGCTCTAGCGCGTCGCGATTAGCGCTGCTCTTTAAATAACGCCAGGAATCTTCATCACTCACTTGGCATATAAACTGACCTTTTAATAACTGGGTAAGTACACGGCCTTGTTGATTCATGATGCGCTAACCTCCTCGGCGAACTTTGCCTTCAACCGCTCACTCAAAGGACTAGCCTTGGGCTGGACTACTTGTAGGCGGCGCGTCGTTTTATCAATCAAATAGCGATTTTCGAACAGTTTAAGTACATCAGATTCAGGGTTGGGGAATGCGCCAACTACTGAGATTTGATTGTTCTGGCAAGCGTCGAATATCTTTTTCACGTTGGATTGGTGCAAGGTACCTAGTTCGTCAATTGGCCAGTGAATTGTCACCTCAGCAGAGTTCCGCAACAGCCGCGTAAAGGCTAACAAGAATTTACACAAAATTAGATAAGCCATGCCGTGACTGGAGCTTTCATTCAATTGACGGTCAGTGCGAATAACCAAGTCTGAAGCGCCCTCGCGCAAGTGCAGCTCAATATCTAACAGTTTACTTATCCCACCAGACAAGGCAGCACGGCCAAGAATATCAAGCACGCGTCGCATTGATTGACCGTATTCTTCAGCCGGAAGCTCAGTGGCACCGCTATCCATCCACTGTTGATACTGTTGTTGGAAAGCTGCCAACTCTGGCCAAAACTCTAGTTCGCTGATCTTCGAACGGATCTTCACCGCGGAGTCGGAAACCCCTTCAAGGAACAGCTCCTCGTCAACTTCTTTACTAATTCGCCGACTTTGCGTCGCAATGCGCTTATCTATGTCGTCCAATACGTGATAGTACTGGGTAAGATCCGCACCAAAGATACGACCTTGCTCGCGCAGACCATGCAGCTTCTGAGGTACTATCTCATTTAACAAACGCGCTAGGTGTTGAACCAAACGACGATGCTCAATATGACGCACGCCGTCTTGATCTACCGAAGTGCATTCTTCGCGCGAGCGTTCCCAAGTATCTGATAATCCAGTCCCTGCTTGCGCAGCGATCAATTGGTCAAAGCTTTCAACGTAACTGCGTATATCACTGAGCAATTGTAAGCGTGTTTGGAGTAAATCATTTGCTTCGGTAATGCGCTGGGCAATCCCAGTTAAATCATTTCCGCTACTATCAATATCAGCCGTTTGCTCATCACTGGCTAATGCCAACCGCTTCAGTGTTTTAAGTAGTTGTTCTACGCTGCCACTCCCTTCTCGAGCCTGACGCAAGAGCTGCTCAGCATTAACTTGCTGCTCATTGAGCCCTTGCCGTTGGGTAGTTACTTGTTGTCGACGTTCAGCTAATTGCCGTTCTGCCTTGCCCGCATTTTTCTTCGCCGCAGCCAACTGTTTTTGCCACGTCACTTTTTGGCCATTAAACACATTCTTATACCAACGTTGATAGTCGGCAACTTTGTGGCGATGCGTCTCGGTATAGTCAATATCCGCTTTTAATTGCTCGATTTTTTTCTTAAGTGTGCCGATTTCATCGATATCAACGCCCCGTTGGTCCAGCTCATCAGCTAACCACTTCTCCATTGCCTTCCTATCGGCTTTTGCATTTACCTTCATTTCGGCAAGCTGCGCACTGACTTGTTGTTCCTCAGCAATAATATCGTCCACAACTTGCTGCCAATGGAAACCTAATTCATTCAGCGCTTCGCGCATCTGTTCATCGATATCAGCTTGGGCTGCGGTGTAATTACTGGTTGCTTTGGCCAGTTGATTTTCCACTTGTTTAAGTTGCTGCTTACCATTTTGTTTGCGCTCGGCAAGGGCGGTTTGATATTCACGGTGCAAGGCTTGACGATCTTGCTGACTGCGTTTGCGATTTGCCTCAGCACTTTTTACCTGACTTTCCGCCTTAGTCACGGCAAGCTCAGCTGCTCGCACAGATTCAGTCGCAGCGGTCAGTGTTTGCTCGGCCTTATTTTGCTCTTCAGTAGCTTGTTCGAGTATTGTTTGTGCAGCTTCTAACTGCGCGCGTAGGTCCTGTTCATCTTGAGCAAATTCGGGTAAATCAATATGACTGAGATCGAATGTTACACCGAACATTGATTGCTGTTTCTTGGCTGCTGCTTTGGGCTTTAAATCAATGCGTTGTAGTAGTTGCGGATCAATAAGCTTGCCTACTGCCCCTTCCCAGCCGTCTACATTGGCGCGTAAAAAAGCTAACAGCGTATTGTCTTCCGGATGCAAAAGCCGTTCAGCAGCCTCAAGTTCACTTCTTTGACGCATGACTTCACGACTTTGCTCTTGTAATGCTTCACTCGCAACATGACGCTGCTGTTGTGCAGAGTTCAATGCCTGTTGCGCTTTGCGAAAACTTTCACGGGCGGCGTCCTCAATACTCACGGCTTCTTCAATAGTGGCATCAAGCAAATCCAGTTGGCTTTGTTCAAACTCGCTAAAACCAACGTTTTGCAAGCGCGCATTCAAATTGGCTTTTTGTTCAACCAAC
The DNA here is from genome assembly GCA_964230255.1 of Alteromonas sp. GTDB lineage: Bacteria > Pseudomonadota > Gammaproteobacteria > Enterobacterales > Alteromonadaceae > Alteromonas_E. The sequence continues at coordinate 5,159 of CAXRGW010000139.1, read as the reverse complement.
TCATAGTGTTGATGTTGATGTTGCTCAGTGAGCTGTTCTTTTTGAGTTTGAAAGTCGTCTTTTAACGTTTGTTGCTGTTGATCGCCTTCACGCTGCTGTTCAGCGCGCTTGGCAATAAGCTCGTGTTGTTGACTGTTGAGTCGCTCTAATTGTTGATTGAGCTTTTCATTAAAGTCAGCCATGCGCTTATCAAAACTGGCTTGCACATCTTGATGCTTGTCGGTCACTAGGGCGTAACGCGATTGCAATGCTTCGAGGTCGCTTTGCCATTGGCTCAAATACTGTACATTACTCTGCAGTTTATCAATGTCTTGGTCTTGCCAACGCTGGTATTCTTCTTCAACATTGTCCAGCTCTTGCTCGAACTTAGCTGTGTCTGCGTTCGCCCCTGATAATGTTTGATTAAGTGATTCGCGTTGTTCTTGCCATTCGGCTTCTAATTGTTTGAGGCTAGCACTGGTCTCATCTACCAGGCCTTGCTGCTCTGCAATTGTTGCCGCTAAAAATGACTTATCGTGTAAGAAACGATGTTTGAGCGTTGCTAAACGCGCTTCACTGTCAACGAGTTGCACGTCAGCGGTTTCTAGGCGGCTGAATTCTGGACGAATAACCTCAAATTCCTGAATTAGCTGACACTCTTTCAACCAATCGTCTACGTGTTTACGACTCAAATTTGAACTTGGCGGCTGTACGCCGTCCTCTTCCAAAATTGCGGCGATCATGGCTTTGATGGTTTCCATCTTGCCTTCTTTGGAGTGAACCGCTTTAGCGAGCTTTTCGATATGCCGTAAATGTTGACTCTCTGAGCTCAAACTGAACATTCGTGCGTAGCCCATTAACTCCCGAGCATTACTCGATGCTTGCATGGTACTGGCATCATTTTGCAGTACCGCACGGAAGTCTTTGGTATTGAGTTGATTGGTTACCATGACGTTATTGCGCTTCATACTGCGTGCAAGTTCTGCTGCATTCGTTGGAACGTGCTCACCGGCCTTGTTCCTAAATACATAATCTTCAAGATCAAAGGGCTTGCCGATAAAGCGGTAGGTCACACCGTTGCCGTTCGAGGTGAGTACTGCCTGGCAGAGTTCATCTTCGTAACGCATGTATTCGTAGATAATAAAGCTCGATTCACGAGGCAAATACCAACGCTCAAAGCTATCCCGAGTGGCAGGTACTACACGACTTGGATATTCGCCATAAAATACTGGAATTAGCCGTTGTAAGGTCGTTTTTCCGGAGGCGTTAGTTCCACAGATATTGGTGTGACCATTCAGTTTGAGTTCGACCACGCCGGGTAGGTGGGTATCAATAAGAATAATGCGATGTAAACCGGGCATAATTGTCCTGTAATTATTATATTTAGCGCTGCGCAAACTACCGTGCTTTTGCGTTAAAACGAGGTTAACTATACCCAGCCAACCAGCACTTGAAAACTGGATTTTTGATTTAATTTCACGTCTTAGTGGTGACCCGGTGCAAGTGTCGGATTTTCAATCATTTTCAACACTTCTAAGTTAGCAAGTGCTAACTGACAACCTTGACCTGTAAAACGATATCCCACCGAACAATCAACTTGCCAATGGCGCAAAATATAAGCTGCAAAAGCAGCTTTAACATGTAACTCATAGCGGCCCTCTCGCATCCCAAAATCCAATTCGACAGCGCGCGGCTGCTTGAGGCTTGGATGTGGCACCAAGGTAAGCTTCACCACAGTGTTAAATTGGGTATCTGCACTGCCGCTTTGATGCTCTTCTACAGCCATGGGCGCAAGTTGAACTCGGGTGAAGCGCGTACAAACGTAATCGCGAAACGTTGTGTGTTTTAAATCATAGGCGCGGACATGCCAGCGATGCCCATTGTTGACCAATGCGTGTGGTACAAGTGTACGTGTGGATTCACCCGAACTCGCTGACACGTAATCACAGTCAATGGCTTGGCCTTGGTGAATGGCGCGCATTAACGCCGCAATGATATTAGCGTCTGGGTGCACTAGTGCGACAGCGTCAAAGCATTGTGCAGACGCCTTTACAGGTGCTGAAATACCATCACCAAAACCGCGGCTCAAACTCTGCAAAATGGCTTCCGGATCATGTTCAAACAGCGGCGCAAAATGGCCGGTGCGATGATACTGCTTATCTTGATGAACCAACACTAAATTGTCTGGGGCTAATTCTTTGTAAAGCGAAAAATCACGCGTACTCGCTGCCAACCCTGTTTGAAATCGGTTGATCAGATCATTACGAGCAATATGCCCAAAATACTGCAAGCTAAAGTCGATGTAGGCCAAACGCTCGCGTTGAGCATGGGGTATTTGATCGAGCTCTGTCATTTCACTCACTCCACATTAAATCGATGTACAAACTATAAACAAGCAATCATTATGATACAATCATAATGATGCGATTGTTTTGAGCTCATATAAACCACATATTTTTGCGTGCTGGTAAGGTTTTGTAATTAACGTGTAGACTATTGGACATTGCAATAAACAACAGAATTATTTACTGAGCGCACTATGTTGCATGTGTTTTTAGTTTTTCTGCGCCTTGGCTGCATTAGTTTCGGTGGACCTGTTGCCCACTTAGGTTATTTCCAAGACGAATTTGTCAGACGTCGCCAATGGTTAAGTGCGAATGAATATGCAGAGCTTGTTGCGCTGTGCCAGTTTATTCCGGGACCGGCCAGTAGTCAGGTTGGCGCTGCGATTGGTTTTAAGCGCTGCGGTTATGTTGGCGCCCTCGCCGCGTGGCTGGGATTCACGCTGCCGTCAGCATTAATATTAGGGCTAGCTGGAGCAGCGCTATTCAATTTGCAAGATGCGCTGCTATTTGCGCTTATCGATGGCCTCAAGCTGGTTGCAATTGCCATTGTTGCCCAAGCTGTATGGACCATGCAAAAGAGTCTATGTACTGGATTTAAAAGCCGCTTAATCGCATTACTAAGTGTGCTCATTTTGCTTTTATTGCCGGCCACTTATATACAATTACTGGTGATAGTCGCGGCCGGATTCATCGGCTTTTTATTGACAGTACAAGGCCCTGATACACCCACCCGGTGTAAAGGCTATATCGCTACCCCTTCAATACTATTATTATCGTTATTCACACTGTTGCTGTTATTCCCATTAGTTCTTGTGCCAGAGTCAAATACTCTGGTAACGCTAGTCGATAGTTTTTATCGAGCGGGCGCATTGGTATTTGGCGGTGGTCACGTTGTTTTGCCGCTACTACATGCAGAATTCGTGCAAACAGCCATGCTCAATGACGATCAATTTCTAGTGGGTTATGGATTGGCTCAAGCAGTGCCCGGACCATTGTTTAGTTTTGCAACCTACATCGGCGCGGTTACATCACCTAACACCCCGATACTTGCAGCAACCATTGCCACCGTAGCAATCTTTTTACCCGGTATGCTACTACTCTTTGCATTGTTACCCATCTGGCAAAGTGTTCGGCAAATTAGCGCGGTTAGGGGAATACTAACGGGCATTAATGCATCAGTTGTAGGAATTTTAGCTGCGGTTCTAATTAATCCACTCGCCACAGCGGGTATACAAACTTGGCATGATGGGGTCACGGTAGTAATTGTGTTGCTTGGTTTAGTTAGATTTAAGTTACACCCTTTGTGGGCTATTGCGTTGTGCTTGTGTTTTACGCTGGGGCGTCACTTAATCAGCTGAATAATCATGACTTTTGACACATGTTCAGTACAGATAATGGAACTAAACTAAACGCCAGTTATCTACTGTTGAAAAACAAGGGATTGAAAATATGAATTTATCCGTATCTATTCACCGCCGTTTACTAGCAGCAATTCTTGCATTGAGTATTGTGTTACCTAGCTACGCGGCTGAATACTTTGAAATTGCCGAGCGATTAGTCTCCGAAGAATACGCTGAACTTCGTCAACAGTGGCTTGATGCAAATACCTTTGAACCTGAGCAAATTATTGTAATCAAAGCAATTCAAGCCTTTTACAACAATGATGTTGAACAAGCAGAGAGCCTAATTGAACCGGTCTTAAACAGCGCACAAAACCCTGAAACTATGTACTGGGCAGGTCGTATTTATGGTCGATTGGCATCTGAAGCCAGTATGTTTAGCGCCGGCTCATTAGCAGAAAAAGCACTGGATAACTTCAAACGTTCAGTCAGTATGGAGCCCAGTTTTGTACATGGCCAACAAGCACTAGTCCAATATTATATTCGCGCGCCATTTTTTGCTGGCGGGTCAACTGAAAAGGCGCTTGAAACCGCAACTGTTCTAGATGCAATCTCGCCGTTAGAGGGCGCGCTTGCGCGGCTTAATATTGCTTTGAGTGAAGAGGATGATGATCAAATTCAAAATCAACTAGCGGCATTAGAAACTATCCTTAGTAATGAACAAGCACATACTTTGGACTCACTTAGCGGCAATTACTTTCGTTTGGCTCTGCAATATATGCAACTAGAGAACTACGAAGCTGCTCAGGTAGCACTGAACACATCTATGCGTTACAACGATGACGCTATTACAGAGTCCCCTGCTACAACACCTGAACAACAGCTAAACCATCAAGAACGTCTTCATGCGCGTCAAGCGATACTTTATCAGACAGGACGATTAGGGGTGTTTAGTGAAACCAATATCAAAGCCAGTATCACAGCTCTTGAATCCTTTCTACAAGGCCCGAAACATCCAAATTACGAGCACCACTGGGGCCAACTTCGCTACGCACAATTGTTGTTTATCGATGGTCAAACACACGCTGCAATAGACATTATCGAACAGTTACCTGAAGTAGATAACGAAAACTTCGAAAAAACACTCAAGCAATTGCGCAAGCGCATTCGCAAACAATCCTCTTAGCCAAAAAAGCCCTGCTATTGCAGAGCTTTTTGCACAACAAGTAACGGCTAAAGCAAAAAATTAACCGCAATACCAAAGGCGTTAGTAACACCATCTCCACCTAAGTATTGCTGCGCAAATATGCCAATATCAAAGGTTTCATTTTTCTTCATTAGGCTGGCTTTGATAAACGCACCACCATCAATGTCTATATCTTCACTGAAGCAGTTTGAACAGTTTTCGATACGGCGCTGTGAAGCAACCATGACCCCAAAACCACCCTGCAACGTAGCGGTGACATCGCCTTTCTCACCAAATGCCCAGCGATAA
>CAXRGW010000138.1:0-22594 GCA_964230255.1 Alteromonas sp. | reverse complement strand
GTACCACCACCTCCCGGTAATGCTGAACCTGGCATAGTACGGCCATTTAGGGTAACCATATTGAAGTCTGGACCAAAACCACGTGCGGTTATTTGATTACCTTCACCATTGTTACGGCTAATTGAAATACCCGTAATCCGTTGTAGTGACTCTGCCAAGTTTGTGTCTGGGAATTTGCCGATGTCTTCGGCAGATATTGCATCTACGACGCCTGATGATTCGCGTTTGATGTTCATTGATTCTTGAACACTGCCACGGATACCTGTGACCTGAATGCGTTCAACATTTTCGTCCTGTTGTTCTTGCGCAAATACTGGTGCAGCAGATGCTGCCAGACTTGCACCCAAGATCAATGAAACACTCTTTGAAACAACCGAGCGTTTAAACGTCTTGTGTGTACCTTTCATAATCAAAGCCTTTTTTAATCTTTATTCAACGGCTGCTGTAAATGCTCTGGCTACGATTAACTGGCGAGCAAAAACACAGCACTTCAAGCACTTTTTTAATTTTGATGAAAGCGCTTTCAATTTAAGTTAACTTATGTTTATATTTTGGTCAACAATAAATTAACAATCGATGATAAACTGTTGTATATAATCAAGTTAATTTTATTTTTTCAATGTTAGTATTATTCGCATTTAATGAAGATAGCGCTTACATATGAACTTTTTTTTGAGGTGCGTGAGAACAGTGGCAAGGTATGCTATAACTAGAAAGGGAATACATAAGGGCGGTAAATGGCGACTATTTACGAAGTATCAAAATTAGCGGGCGTGTCATTGGCAACGGTATCTCGGGTGCTGAATGACAGTTCTGCGGTGCGTGAATCGACTCGCGAGAGAGTGCACCAAGCAATGCGTCAGTTAAATTATCAGCCAAATGCAGTCGCAAAGTCGCTGGCATCAAGTCGCTCTGACTCAATTGGAGTGCTGGTTACAGAGCTTAAGAGCCCATTCTTTACTTATATGATGGGTGCGATTGAAAAGGAGTTGCGCAAGCATCACAAACACGTTGTCGTAACGGCCAGCCATGCTGAAGCCGAGCGCGAGCGTGAAGATATTCAGTTTTTGGTATCCCGAAGTTGTGATGCGTTGATTGTTCACGTGGAAGGTGTGAGTGATGAGTACCTGATAGAGCTATGTAAAGGTCCTGTGCCGGTTGTGATTGTCAATCGGTATATTGAGGAAGTGAAAGAGCACTGTATCTATTTGGATAATGAGTTGGGCGGCTACCTAGCCGCAAAGTTGGCAATAGACTCAGGCCATAAAGATATTGTGTACGTATCAGGACCGCGCAATAAGCACGACGCCATGTCCCGTTTAGAGGGGCATAATCGCGCATTGGAAGAGGCGGGTATTGCTCTCGATCCAAGACGGGTGTATACCGGCAACTACCTGCAAACTGGTGGATGGGAAGGATACCAGCACTTTAGACAGCAGAACATCGACTTCACCACAGTGATTTGTGGTAACGATGAAATGGCTACCGGTGTAATGTCGGCAGCGCGTGATGAAGGACTAGGGTTACCTCGAGATCTGAGCGTGATTGGCTTCGATAACATGTTGTTTGGCAACTATACTTTCCCCAAATTGACCACGATTGAAAACCCAATCCACAAAATGGGTCAAATGGCTGCGCAAATTGTTATGGCAACGGTTTACAAGAAAACGGTACCTGATATTCAAAACGAGTTTGAACCGCGCATTGTGCTTCGCGATTCAGTCCGGAATCTTTAGGGGCTATTCGAACGAATAGTCGCATTCCTGCGCACTTTTGGTTAGTTTCAACTGGTCTAACTAGAGAGTGTCTGTATGTCTGTCTCAAATCCACTTCGCCAGCTTGTAGAAAAGTTAACCAATACGCTAATTGGTTGAGCCGCCGATTACTCACATGGTTATTTCGCAGCGAGGTGGAACTGGTTGGTACTGTGGGATTAGAGATCCTAGAAACTGACTTAAAGTGAGTGTGACTGACGCTGCTTACGTATAGCCGGTTGTATGTGAAATGATTCGGGCATGAATACCAAAAAATCAGGAAAAATAATGGCTTAGCGCTGTCACATAAAATTCATCAAAATGATGTTTGACAGAACGCGATTTTAGCCTTAAAAAACAAGCTAATGACATAGTCCTTTACTTCATTTTTAGGATGGTAATTGTTATGGCGAATACGACCCGACTTGATTTGCTAAAACGCATGTTCAGCGACCCTAAGAACTACCCTTACGGTTTTTCCCGCTCTGGTGATTTTTCAATTAATGAAAGCAAAGCACTTACACAGTATGGCTGTTTAATGGCTGCGTTAGTAGATGGTGAAATCGCGCCAGAAACGCCTGAAGATCACGAATTTTTGCAAGCAGCCTATGGCCATCAAGAACCTGAAACTGCTATGGAAAAAGCGTGGGTAAGGTATCAACGCCGGATCAATCGACCCAAAATGGGCAGCATTTGCGGTTCGAGTAATGTCGCTAGCAACGACGATGATGACGAAAGCGTGTCGGACATCGAAGATTCGGATATTATTGTAGATGATGTTTAAGCGGATAAAAATTTCGTTAAAATGTGAATAATATGTAAAATCATCTCTGCGCTCGATTCAAAGTCGTTATAATTAGTATATTTATCCTAAAATATCCCTATATTGGGATATATATCTCGCTTTTATCAAAAATTCTGTTTTATTGCTCCAGTACTGCCGGTATAGTCCGTGGGAAATGCTAGGGTTAAACCCTAAACCCAACAAACGTAGGAGTAGTAACTGTGAAAATGATGTCAGGCGCAGCCATGGTGGTTGAGGCGCTTAAAGATGTAGGAGTAACCCATGTGTTCGGCTATCCGGGTGGTGCCGTTCTTGACATTTACGATGCGCTATTTGCGCAAGATCATGTCAAACATGTCCTCGTCCGTCATGAACAGGCCGCTGCTCATATGGCCGATGGTTATGCTCGCTCGACTGGCAAGACGGGTACTGTATTGGTTACTTCTGGCCCAGGCGCAACGAATACCCTAACCGGCATAGCAACCGCTTATATGGACAGTATCCCTATGGTGGTTTTGTCTGGTCAGGTGCCATCCATGCACATTGGTGAAGATGCGTTCCAGGAAACCGACATGGTGGGTTGTTCGCGACCAGTGGTCAAGCACAGCTTCTTGGTAAAGCGCACGGAAGATATTCCTATGGCTATTGCTAAAGCCTATTACATTGCCAATACTGGCCGACCTGGTCCGGTTGTTGTCGACTTGCCGAAAGACCTAGTCAACGTGCTTGAAGAGCACCCTTATGTGTTCCCTGACGATGTTACTATGCGCTCATACAATCCAACACAAAAAGGGCATAATCGGCAAATTAAAAAGGCCGTTGCAGCGATTGTTGACGCGCAGCGCCCAGTGATGTACGTCGGTGGCGGTGCGATCAACGCCAATGCGTCAGAGCAAGTCACGCAGTTGGCTGAGTTGCTTAATGTGCCAGTTACCTGCACCTTGATGGGGCTTGGAGCATTCTCTGGTGTGCACGAGCAATCACTTGGCATGTTGGGAATGCACGGCACTTTGGAAGCGAATAAAGCGATGCACAACTCTGATTGCATCATCGCTCTCGGTGCTCGCTTCGATGACCGCGTTACCAACAATGTTGATAAGTTCTGTCCGCACGCCAATATTATTCACGTTGATATTGATCCTGCGTCAATTTCTAAAACCGTGAACGCACACATTCCGGTTGTTGGTTCAGTTAACAAGGTGTGTGATCAGTTATTGGCAGAGTTAGATAATCACGATTTGACTAATCAATCGACTAAGCTCGCTGATTGGTGGGAGCAAATTCAGCAATGGCGATCGCGCCAATGCCTTAAATATCAAGATTCCACGGATGTGATTAAACCGCAGAAGGTGGTTGAGGTAGTGTACAAGCACACCAATGGCGAAGCTTATGTTAGCTCGGATGTTGGCCAGCACCAGATGTTTGCGGCGCTTTATTATCCGTTTGCCAATCCGCGTCAATGGATTAATAGTGGTGGATTGGGGACCATGGGTTTTGGTTTACCTGCAGCGATGGGCGTACAGTTTGCGCACCCCGACGCGACATCAGTGGTAATTACTGGTGATGGCAGTATTCAAATGAATATTCAAGAGTTGTCGACGTGTTTGCAGTATAACTTGCCAATAAAAATCATCTCATTGAACAACCGCGCCTTGGGTATGGTACGCCAGTGGCAAGATATGATTTACAAGGGACGCCACTCACACAGCTACATGGATTCTATGCCTGACTTCGTGGCATTGGCTGAAGCTTATGGACATGTTGGGATAAAAGTCGACCAACTCAGCGACTTAGATGACGCTATTGCCGAGTGCTTTGCGCAAAAAGACCGTTTGGTGTTTATGGACATTGCAGTTGATCAAAATGAACACGTTTATCCAATGCAAATTAAGTGGGGTGCAATGGACGATATGCGATTGAGTAAGACGGAGCGTACATAATGAAGCGGATCATATCAGTATTAATGGAAAACGCGCCGGGTGCACTTTCGCGAATCGTTGGCGTATTCTCCCAGCGCGGCTATAACGTCGATTCTTTATGCGTAGCGCCGACTGACGATGAGAGCTTGTCACGGCTTACCATTATCACACACGGTGATGATAAGGTGATTGAACAGATCACCAAACAAGTGAATAAGCTTATTGACGTGCTAAAAGTTGTTGATCTAACCGAAGGCACACATGTTGAACGTGAGCTGATGCTGATTAAGGTGGCTACTCGCACTGAATTAGCGCGCGCCGAAGTGAAACGCAATGTTGACATTTTCAGAGCGCGCATTGTTGATGTGCATGCGTCGAATTACACCATCGAAATAACCGGTACCAGTGACAAGCTTGACGCTTTCGCTACAACCTTGGCGCAGAACACCGACATTATCGAATCTTCTCGCACTGGTGTGTGTGGTTTGGCCCGAGGCGAGAAAGCTCTACGCCCTTAAATCTTGCCGTAAAAGACCTCGAGCCGCAGGGCAACGCCAAATGATGGCTTGAAGTCTTCTTCCTTCAACCACAGTACGAAGGGTTCCACCTCATAAAACAGCCATTCACGGGTTGGGTTAGTGCGCCATCTGGCACTCAAAAATACCTGCTCTGTTTGCATGTTTGGGCGTGATAACCCTTCGACAAATAACGTATAAATATAGGTACTAGTATCATTTACTTGGCTCAAATATTGAGCTTCGTGCCGCCAACGCCAATCATTGGTTTTGTCGCGATAGTAATAACGATTATTCAGGCGCGCTAGCGAGTGTTCGGATAACAGGTGTTGATAGCTTAAACCGAGCTCGCCACCAAGGCGATCACGACTGTAGTAATATACTTCGGCGTCGTAAAAAATAGCCATGTCAGGATTAAAGTCATAGTGGTCTAGGTAACGACTCTTAACGAATACTTGATCGCGTCGGCCAGCACCGATACGGTGCGAGACTTTGGCGTCAGGGCTGCGCCTAAAACGCAGTGCTAAAGTTGCTTGATCACGCCTACTGAGCTGGTTATTCCGCGCCGCCTTAACGCTATTCTCCTGTAAATCATCTTCGTGATCGGTGAGCAATAAATCGACGCGGTTCTCTAAGGCGGGTAAGCGTACGCGAACTCGGAACCGCAAGTCCATCTCGGCAAAGTCCCTTGAGCGAGGCTCCCAACCAATGCGCACGCGCCCTGACGTTGTAGCCTCTTGATAGAAACTATCGCCGGATAAGGCAAAAAAGCTGTCAATACTCTGTGCAGTGATGTTCATAGCATCTTCAAAGTTCATATGCCACTCGTCAAACCACTGGGGTTCGTGGATGGGGATTGGTTCTGGCGCAGAAGCGACTGACTCATTCTCCTGAGCATCTTTGGCGATTACCGCCACCGGCATCACTATGCCAAATAGCAGCATTGCCCTAAGTCCATAAAACACTTGTGTGTAACGGGATGAAATAGCGTTCTCCTTATCGCCTGACGATGACCTTTTTATCTACCAGCATACCTATAATGACAAATCTTCATAGCATTGAATAGCCACGTTGTGACACAATGTAGGTTATGCATTTCTAATACCAGAAAAGGTGAAAAATGGGCAGCATTGGTGTTTGGCAATTATTAATTGTTTTATTGATTATAGTTTTGATATTTGGCACTAAAAAATTGCGCAGTATGGGCGGTGACTTAGGCTCTGCAGTAAAAGGATTTAAAAAAGCGGTCAGTGACAAAGACGCTGATTTTGAAGATCATAAAAAAGTTGAAGCTGCCGCCGATATTGACGCAACAGCTCATGCTGAGTCGAAAAAAGCGGATAAGACTGACGCGTAGAACTTATGTTTGATATTGGCTTTTGGGAACTACTGGTTATTGGGGTTATGGCACTACTAGTGTTAGGGCCAGAGCGATTACCCGGCGCCATTCGATCCACCGCTCGCACAGTGCGGCGGGTTAAGAATATTGCGGGTGGTTTCAAAGCTGAAATTGATGAACAACTGCGCATACACGAACTCCATGAGAATCTCAAAAAGGCCGAGTCGATGAGCATGCAAAACTTATCGCCTGATCTACAAAAAACAGTCGATGAATTGAAAGCTGCAGCTGAATCAGTGCAACGGCCATACAAGCAAGAAGAGACGCCCGAAGAGGCACCTGAAAATACGATTGCAGATCCCACACTTGCAGATAAGTCAAAGTCAAATGTCAGCACCAGAGAATAATTTAATCACTCACTTAGTCGAGCTCCGAAACCGTATTTTGCGCGCTGTTCTCAGTGTCTTCGTGGTGTTTTTGAGCTTGGCGTATTTTGCCCAAGATCTATACCATTTATTGGCTATGCCTTTGCTGGCGAGTATGCCTGAGGGTTCAAATATGATCGCTACTGATGTAGCCGCACCGTTTTTTGCGCCGTTTAAGTTAACCCTGGTTTTGTCATTTTTTATTGCTATTCCTTATGTTCTATACCAAGTATGGGGATTCGTGGCTCCGGGCTTATACAAAAACGAAAAGAAGATGGTTGCGCCACTGTTATTCTCTAGCACGCTGTTGTTTTACAGTGGTATGGCATTTGCGTATTTCGTGGTGTTTCCTCTCGCCTTTGCATTTTTTAATAGTCTGGAATTGGAAGGGGTGCTTGTTAGCACTGATATCACCAGTTATTTAAATTTTGTCCTGAAAATTTTCTTCGCCTTTGGATTGGCCTTTGAGATTCCGATTGCGATCATTTTGTTATGCTGGACAGGTGCAACTGACGCGGATTCATTACGCGCAAAACGTCCTTACGTATTCGTTGGTGCATTCATCATCGGTATGCTGCTAACGCCACCGGATGTCATTTCGCAAACATTATTGGCTATTCCAATGTGGCTTCTATTTGAACTTGGCGTCATAATCGGCGGTCTATATTCTTCGAAACAACAACAACAGGGATCTTCATGAAATTCAGTACTATTCGTGATGCTGCGCTTATTACAGTGTTTTCACTCAGCATGGTAGCCAGTGCAAACGCGCAACAAAGTATCGAAGATGCCATTAATCAATGCAGTCAAGAAACCAATAGCTTGCAACGATTGGTGTGCTTTGATCGACTAGCTAAAACCGTTCGGGCGTATACTGGCGCATCACAGCAGCTACCGACCGTGACTCGTCAGCCAACCGTCGTAAGACCAACCGCTCCTGAAGCTACCGTTACGGTACCTCAAGCTCAGCAGCAGGTTCAGCAACAAGCGGATGTCGCAACACGCAACGTAGCCACTGCAGAGGATGAGTTTGGCCTTGAGCACAAACGCGATACCGATGTGATGATCAGCAAGTTATACGCGCAAGTCAGCGCCATTTCGACTAATCAACGTCGCAAACGGACAGTTACATTAGACAATGGTCAGCAATGGTTACAACAAGATGGGAGCACATTAAAGATATCCGTTGGTGATACGATTTATGTAGAGCGAGGCGTCTTAGGAGCGTTTTACATGAGTACTGATGACGTGAACAAACGCATGAAGGTTAAACGAGTTAATTAGTGCATTGGTTCGACGCAGGCGTCAATCAGTTTGATCAACGCCTGCCCATTGAACAAACACTCCATCGAGCAGAACTAGCCGGTGTTGCTTACATGTGTGTTATTGCCACCGAAGAGTCTGAGTGGCAACCTTCACTTTCTTGGCAGAGGCAATACCCGGAACGACTATGCTGTACCTTAGGCGTTCATCCTCATAACGCCGACAATGTCAGCGCAGACTGGATAACTACGCTCAACTTATTGGCTTTACAAAATAACGTGGCTGCAATTGGTGAATGCGGTTTAGACTACAACCGCATGTTCTCTTCACGCGACAATCAGCTAAACGTGTTCGAGCAGCAACTAACCCTTGCTTCGCAGCTTGATCTTCCCGTTTATTTGCATGAACGGGATGCTTTTAATGATCAATACGCTTTGTTGAACCACTACATTAACGACCTGAGCGGTGGCTTAGTACACTGCTTTACGTCACATAAAAATCATTTAAAGGCCTATGTAGATTTAGGGCTTTACATTGGCATTACTGGGTGGGTCTGTGATCCCAAACGCGGCGTTGAGTTGCGCGAAGCACTGAACTATTTGCCCCTTGACCGCTTAGTATTAGAAACCGATGCACCCTATTTATTCCCCAAGGGATTAAAACCACGGCAGCGCAATAATCAACCCGCTTTTTTGCCTCATATTGCCGCCCAAGTTGCCGAATTAAAAAATGTCTCGGTTGAACAACTTAGCGAAGTTAGTATTATCAATACAAAGCAGCTTTTGTGGCGTAACAATGACTGAGACCAGTGGATCCGCTATAACAACAAATGCCCCAAGCAAACGTTGGCACCTAGGGATCCTGAGCGCCTTTGTTTTGGTGTGTCTGTGGGGCGTGATCTTCTGGAGTTTGGTCGAAAAGCGTCAGCAAGTTATTGGCGAAATTTTTTATTTCAGTGCCCCAAATGCCGATCTCTCGTTTACACAAGTTACCGCAGTTAATGAAAGTGATTGGCAATCGATTGGCAATGACAGTTCTTTGGGTATGAGTGACGATGCGCATTGGTTCAGGTTTAGCGTGCCCGAAGAGATTAGCCAAGATGCTAGTGAAAAACTATTAGAAATTGACTATCCGATGTTGGATTATTTAGATATCTACTTTGTTGACCAATCAGGCACTGAGATAGATATAATTACTCATCACCAGCTCGGTGATTTGCAAGTATTTTCTCAGCGACCGATAGATCATGCCCTATTTCTAGTACCGCTAACAGATGTCGAGCGTCTCACCCACGTTTATGCCAGAGTTCAGACTGCCGGAACAGTGAGATATCCGCCTAGCATCTGGAAAGCTAACGACTACATTGCCTACACCACACAACATGCCAGCATCATGACGTTGTTCTTTGGTTTTATGGTCGCAATGGCTATATGCAATTTATTTTTCTTTATCACGACGCGTAGCATGACTTTCCTGATCTATACAGGCTATGTTGTGACTTTGGGATTAACCCTGGCCGCGTTGCACGGTTTTGCGTTCCAGTATTTGTGGCCAAATAATTTGTACTTGCAAGGGCGAGCTATCGCCATTTTCGCCAGTCTAACCTTGTGCTTTGCAGTGATCTTTTCGTATCAAACGTTGGATGTTCGCAGTTACAGCAAGAGGACCGAAAGTTACTTAAAATACCTAGCTAGGATATTTTTGATTTTCAGTCTCGTAAGTTGGATAGCGCCATACGCAATAATGATCAAACTGCTGATGCTGATGCTCATTTTGGCGGTGCTATCGATCTTAGCTTGCGGTATTTGGTTGTCGGCGAAGGACAATGAAGTAGCCCGCTACTACACTTTGGCTTGGTCGTTTTTGTTGTTAAGTGCATTCTCAGCGACATTAGATAATTTGAACATTGTCGAACTACCGATTTCATCGCACAACATTTTGATATTTGGAGCATCAGTTGAGACCTTGCTTTTGGGTTTGATCTTAGCGATGCGCTACAGTCAGCAGCGCGATAGTTTAACCGCCGCTCAAGCCATTGCGTTAGAGCAAGAGCAGGCTGCGACGAAAGCCAAAGATGAACTGATTAAAGTACAACGAGAAAGCCAAGATGAGCTTGAATACAAGGTGCAAGAGCGCACGTTAGAGCTCGACTTAGCACTGCGAGAGTTGTCTGAGGCCAATCGCGAATTACAGCAACTTAGCGCAATGGATCAGTTAACGGGTATTCCGAATCGTCGTCATTTTGATAAACGACTGTTAGCAGAAAGTCGTCGTAGTCGACGCGAGCAAACCTCTTTAGCAATTGCAATGTTAGATATAGACCACTTTAAACAAGTCAATGATCAATATGGTCATATCAGCGGCGATCAATGTCTTGAGCAAGTGGCTACAATACTCAGTGAAGCGTTAAAACGGCCGACAGATGAAGTTTGTCGTTTTGGTGGTGAAGAGTTTGCCTTTATTTTACCCAATACAGACGTGCTCGGCGCGACGCAATTACTGGAAAATATTCGCCTAGCCGTTGAGGGGACGACAATTGAAACTGACGATCACACATTTCAGGTAACACTCAGTGCTGGCGTAACCGCAACCACTATGCGCCGCGAGGGTGAAGAATTACAATTGCTAGAATTTGCTGATTCATTGCTCTACGACGCCAAGAAAAACGGTCGTAATTGCGTGATTAATCGAGCATTTACGCATAAACAACAGGATTAATAAATATGAATTTAAGTCGGTCTTTTCCGCATTCCCGTCCGCGTCGATTGCGTCGCAACGCGGCGTTGCGTGACATGGTTGCAGAGGCCTCTTTAACGACTAAAGATTTGATTTACCCAATGTTCGTATTACCGGGTTTGAGGCAACGTGAAACCGTTGATTCAATGCCTGGTGTTGAGCGGATATCGGTTGATTTACTTATTGCAGAAGCTGAACAATTACTTGAATTAGGGGTAAACAGCGTAGCGTTGTTCCCAGTTACACCGACAGAACATAAATCGTTGTTGGCTGAGCACGCTTATGCGTCAGATGGCCTAGCTCAAACAGCGGTTCGTGAACTGAAGCAGCGTTTCCCTGAGTTAATCTTGATTACTGATGTGGCGCTTGACCCCTTTACTATTCACGGCCAAGACGGCCTATTGGATGACGGTGGCTACGTACTCAATGATGAAACCACCACAGTGTTAGTCAAACAGGCGCTGAGTCATGCCCGAGCCGGCGCTGATATTGTTGCACCATCAGATATGATGGATGGGCGAATCGGTGCAATACGTCAGGCTCTCGAAGCAGAGAAATTTATTCACACTTGCATCATGGCTTATTCCGCCAAGTACGCGTCGCATTACTACGGGCCATTTCGTGATGCAGTCGGCTCTGCAGGGAACCTCAAAGGCGCGGATAAGAAGGCTTATCAGATGGACCCCGCCAACACTGACGAAGCGCTGTATGAAATAGGGTTGGATATCGCCGAAGGGGCTGACATGGTTATGGTTAAGCCAGGGATGCCATATTTAGATGTAGTTCAGCGTTGTAAACAAGAGTTTAAGGTACCCACTTTCGCTTATCAGGTAAGTGGAGAATACGCCATGCATAAAGCCGCTTTTGCAAATGGCTGGTTGGCTGAGAAGCCGGTAGTAATGGAGTCGCTATTGGCGTTCAAACGAGCTGGAGCCGACGGTATCTTGACCTATTTTGCGAAACAGGCTGCAACATACCTCAGTGAGTGATTAAGCCTTTAACGACTTAATTACAACTCAACTCCCATCCGGCCTTGTGTTGCAACCATGATTCATTGCTCAACTCTGCACTGAGCAATGGATGGGTTTTGAGCCAGCCTTCGGGAAAGCTCAAGCGCCAATGATCACCTTCAATGCTCAATTCACACTCAGGAATATCTAAGTTCGCCCGTCGAATGCAAAGCACTGCGGCTACTCTTAATGTGCGTAGTAAGTTGATGATCATGGGCTTCACTTCTGGGTGATAACCAGCAAAATTATCGATTTCTATGGTTTGGCGATGACCTTGTACTAAATCGCGAATAGTAGTTTTTTGCAGCTGTGTGTAGCCAGGTAAATCGATGTGAGAGAGCACGTATGCACCGTGCTGGTGATATAGCTTGTAATCGATGTGTAGACCCAGCTCGTGAAGCATGCTTGCGGCTTCAAGTACCGCGTTAGTATCGAAGTTACAGATACCCGTTTGCTGGCATACTTGATCGCAAAGTGTTTTCGCAACACCGTGAACATTGCGCGCGTGAACAACATCAATTCGAAAACGTTGCATGGTTTGATTGAGTGTTTGTGCACGGCGGTCATTGTTTTGCATTGAATCTAACATGCCATAAATCAGACCTTCACGCAGCGCGCCACCAGAGATATTCATTTCTTTAATCTGTAGTTGCTCAAATAAACAAATCAATATTGCTAAACCGCTCGGGAAAATGGCGCGACGGGCGTCACTAAGACCGTCGATTTTGAGTTTGTCCATACAGCCGCACTCGATACATTGACGTCTTAATTCATACAGGTAATCGAGCCGTATTGAATCGCTAATACCTTGATTAACCAAGATCTCCACAATAGCCTGCGGTGTTCCTGATGCACCCAGGCAATTGCGCCAATCAAAACACAAAAACTCTTCGCGAACAGGTTCGAGCAACTGATTCGCAGCGGCTTGTGCGTTATCGAAGCACTCAGCGGCTAGTTGACCATCTGTGAAATGACGTTCCATAAAGGTTACACAACCCATATCTAAGCTGGTCATAGTCACCGGGTTCATATCGTTACCGAAAATGATTTCGGTGCTGGCACCACCAATATCGATAACTAAACTACTGCCTTGATTAGCTGAAGTGTAGGCGACACCAAGATATATCTGGCGGGCTTCTTCTTCACCACTTATTACGGTAATGGGCATACCGAGAACTTCTTCGCCACGCTGCAAAAATTCACCGGCATTAATGGCTAATCTCAATGTCGCGGTGGCAACGACTTTAACATTACTGCGAGGTATGTCCTCTAAGCGTTCAGCAAATGAGCGCAAGCAGTTTAGGCCTCGTTCAATACTTAAGTGATCGAGTTCCATCTGCTCGTTGAGTCCCGCAGCAAGACGTACTTTTTGCTTTATCTTGCCAACAATTTGCACACTACCGTTTATCACATGCACGATTACCATGTGAAAACTGTTCGAGCCAAGATCAATGGCTGCGTAGTACTCGCCGCGTAAGGTTGGAAGTCCTAAAGTGTTATTCATAACTTACCGACGCCCTCGACCGCCTGAGTGTCGGGGTTTATTGCCGCGGTTTTGGCCGCCTCTACCACGATCAGACGGGCGTCGACGGTGAATAGGTTTCGGCGGAGTAATATCATCTAGCAGTGCTGCGCTTTCATAATCAGTAACTGAAATTGTATGGCTGATATACTCTTCAATTGCAGGTAAATTCAACGCATATTTTTCGCAGGCAAAGCTGATAGCGTGACCACTTTTACCAGCTCGTCCCGTGCGTCCAATTCGATGCACATAATCTTCAGCATCATCGGGCAAGTCGTAGTTAAATACATGTGTCACTTTCTCAATGTGTAGGCCACGCGCGGCAACGTCAGTCGCAACTAGGATATCTAATTGCCCTTTAGTAAACTTGTCTAAAATACCTAAACGTTTTTTCTGCGGGACATCGCCAGACAACATGCCCACTCTGTGGCCATCAGCCTTTAACCAAGCCTCTACCTGTTCGCAACCATGCTTAGTATTAGCAAATACAATCGCCTTATCAGGCCATTCTTCTTCAAGCAGGGTTAGCAGCAAACGCATTTTGTCTTCATCAGAAGGATAAAACAGCTCCTCTTTTACGCGACTTGCAGTTTTCTGTTCCGGCTCCACTTGCACGTGGATCGGGTTGTTCATATGTTCATAGGCTAATTCTTGCACGCGGAAACTCAACGTTGCAGAGAACAACATGCTTAACCTTTCCGTTGGTTTTGGCATGCGGCGGAACAAAAATCGAATATCTTTAATAAAGCCAAGATCGAACATGCGATCGGCTTCATCAAGCACTGCGACCTGGATGTTATTAAGGCTAAAAACACCTTGTTTGAAGTAGTCGAGAATCCTGCCAGTGGTACCAATAATGATATCGACACCTTTCTCTAATTTTTCACGTTGACTTTGGTAACCTTCGCCCCCATATATCAACCCAAGCGATAATCCGGTGTGTTTACTCAGTAATTCCGCGTCGTTGTATATCTGTACCGCTAACTCTCGAGTTGGTGCCATGATGATGGCACGAGGTGCAGTTGACTGTGGTACCGGATTTGACAGCAAGTGGTGAAATGTAGCGACCAAAAAGGCCATGGTTTTACCTGTACCTGTTTGGGCTTGGCCAGCAACGTCTTGGCCTTCTAGACTGGGCGGCAAGCTCAAGGCTTGAATCGGCGTACAGTGCTTAAAGTTTGCTGCATCTAGCGCAGCTATCACATGTTTGTGGACCGGAAGTTCAGAAAAATGTGTACTAGTTAAATGTGTTGTTTGCATAGCTTATAGCTTATCAATGCTTGCATTAAAAACAGATTCTATATAACACTTACGGTAGTGCTGAATACGTATCAGCGACAGACCATTAACGGAGAAAAGAATGAGCGACAAAATTATCCAGTTGACTGATGATAAGTTCGAAGCAGATGTAATCAATGCTGCGGGTCCTGTGCTGGTTGACTTCTGGGCCGAGTGGTGTGGCCCCTGTAAAATGATTGCACCTATTTTAGAAGACATTGCAGGTGAATACGAAGGAAAGTTAACAGTTGGTAAACTGAATGTCGATGAAAATAATGAAACGCCACCTAAATATGGCATCCGTGGTATCCCAACTCTGTTGTTGTTCAAAGACGGAAACGTTGCAGCAACTAAAGTTGGCGCATTGTCTAAAACTCAATTAGAAGAATTTTTGGCTGATCACGTTTAAGTTGTATTAGCACATACAAAAAAAGCGGAGTTTTAACTCCGCTTTTTTTATGTACTGCAATTTAACGATTAGAACGAAGTCATAATCAAATATCCCATATAGGCAAAGTACAGTAACGCAAATATTCCGCCTTCGGTTCGATTGATTTTGCCTGGACCGCGCAAACCAATACAAGAAACGAACAGGGCAATGGTTAAACCGATCATAATCAATGCATCGCGATACAAGAACTCTTGTGCTACTTCCATGGGGGCAATAACGCCGGCTAAGCCAACTACGCCAAGCGTATTAAATAAGTTCGAACCAATCACATTACCCAACGCTAATTCGTGCTCGCCCTTGCGAATCGCAACAATAGCCGCCGCTAACTCCGGCAGGGAAGTACCTATTGCGATGATAGTTAAGCCAATAATTACATCACTCACACCGAACGCTGTAGCCACTTCAACAGCGCCCCACACCAACAGACGTGAGCTAGCTATCAATAATACTAAGCCCGTCGTGAGAATAATTAAGCTTTTCTTTAATGGTTGGTGTTCAGGAACTTCACAAGCCACATCTCCAGCTAACGCGTCATCATCACCGCCGCGCATACCAGAATAGATACTCCACACCATTAAACCGGCGAAAATACCAAGTAGCGCGTAAGCATCATCGTACGAAACACGGAGATCAATAAGTTGGTAAACAGAAAATAAAGTAACTGCCATTAATAGCGGTAATTCTTTCTTCAATACCTCTGATTTAACCGCGATGGGACTGAGTAACGCAGTTAGGCCTAGTATTAATGCTATGTTGGCGATATTCGACCCATACGCATTACCCAGTGCAAGACCTGGGTTACCCTGAGTTGCGGCGAAAGCCGAGACGATCATCTCGGGTGCAGAGGTGCCGAAGCCGATGATGATCATACCAATGAGTAGAGGTGACATGCCCAGATAACGCGCGGTTGCAGCAGCGCCATCGACAAATTTACCTGCACTCCAGAGTAATACAATTAAGCCACCAATAATGGCAAGGATTGGTAATGTCATAACTTCCCAATAAAAACGATTCCGCCGCTATAGCTTAAAGCGTAGTAATATGTACGCTATAAACCAGTATTACTCTAAATATGTAATCCTGATGCAAACAGACCACAAACTTTTTGAAGCCATTGTTAACGACCTGAGCATTTCGGGTTACAGTATTCAGCCGAATGCACTACCAGTAGAACTAGCAGATAGACTCCGGCAATCAATAGTGGGTATGGATAACGAGTTTTTCAAGTCTGCGGGCGTTGGTCGTGACGGTTTACATCAAATAAATCAGCAGGTGCGCCGCGATACTATTCATTGGATCGATGAACAAAGCGCCGCCGGACGCGATTGGCTGACATGGATGGGGCAACTTCAAGGCGTGATCAATCGTCAACTTTTTCTCGGTTTGGATTTTTATGAGAGTCACTTTTCACAATACGGTGTAGGGAGCTTTTACAAACGTCATTTAGATGCCTTTGTTGGTCAAGGTAATCGCATCCTGTCAACCGTGACTTACTTAAATCCGAATTGGCCAAGTGAAGCGGGTGGGGAATTAGTGCTTTATCGTAATGAAGATGATGAGAGTGGTATTAAAGTCGCTCCTGAATTTGCCACTATGGTGGTATTTTTAAGTGAGGAATTTCAACATGAAGTGTTGCCGACTAATCAAACACGCTACTCAATTGCTGGTTGGTTTCGGCGACGCAGCGTTAACGATGTTGTAATTTGAATTATTTAATTGGCTAGACACGGCGTTATTCGCAGTTTATGTGACTTTTTTAGGCTGTTTTGGCGTTCAGACTAGACGAATAGTAAATATGGTGCTAAGTTTCTAAATAGCTCGACCAGAGCTGTCAATAATTTCTTTCAAATCCGAGCTATATTTAATCTTTTCGAACAACAATAACGCCTAGAGCGACGTACACGTACAAAGACCCACCAATATGAATTTAACTGAACTTAAGAACAAACCCATAAGCGAACTTGTTGCTTTGGCCGAAGAAATGGGCCTGGAAAACATGGCTCGCGCCCGCAAACAAGACATTATTTTCTCGATTTTAAAGACTCATGCGAAAGGTGGTGAAGACATCTTTGGCGATGGTGTTTTAGAGATTTTACAAGATGGGTTTGGATTCTTGCGTTCGTCTGACTCTTCATATTTGGCTGGTCCGGATGATATTTATGTGTCGCCAAGCCAGATTCGACGTTTTAACTTGCGCACGGGTGACACCATTTCAGGTAAGATTCGCCCGCCAAAAGACAGCGAACGCTATTTCGCATTATTGAAAATCCGCGAAGTTAACTTTGATAAACCGGAAAATTCACGTAATAAGATCCTCTTTGAAAACTTAACTCCGCTGCATGCCAACGAACGTTTGCGTATGGAGCGTGGTAACGGTAGTACCGAAGATATTACCGCACGTGTGTTGGATTTAGCATCACCTATTGGTCGCGGTCAGCGCGGACTTATCGTTGCTCCGCCGAAAGCGGGTAAGACGTTATTGCTGCAAAATATTGCGCAGTCAATTGCTGCTAATCACCCAGAATGTCAGTTGATGGTACTTCTCATCGATGAGCGTCCAGAGGAAGTGACCGAGATGCAGCGTTTGGTGCAAGGTGAAGTGGTTGCTTCAACCTTCGACGAGCCTGCTAGCCGTCACGTGCAAGTGGCCGAAATGGTGATTGAAAAAGCCAAGCGTTTGGTTGAGCACAAAAAAGACGTTGTGATTTTACTTGATTCGATTACCCGTTTAGCTCGCGCTTACAACACTGTTATTCCATCTTCGGGTAAAGTATTGACCGGTGGTGTGGATGCCAATGCTCTGCACAAGCCAAAGCGTTTCTTTGGTGCTGCGCGAAACGTTGAAGAAGGCGGTAGTTTAACTATTATAGCGACCGCGCTTATCGATACTGGCTCGAAAATGGATGAAGTTATCTATGAAGAGTTTAAAGGTACGGGTAATATGGAACTTCACCTGAATCGCAAGATTGCTGAAAAGCGTGTGTTCCCAGCGATCGATTTCAATCGCTCTGGTACCCGTCGAGAAGAATTACTAACTAGCCAAGAAGAATTACAAAAGATGTGGATTTTGCGCAAGATTGTGCATGAGATGTCTGAAATCGATGCAATGGAATTCTTAATAAATCGCTTAGCTATGAGTAAGACGAATGACGAATTCTTTGATGCTATGAAGCGTCAAAAGAGCTAGGTTACAAAAACTCGACTAGTAAAAAAGCCATATCTGTTTGATATGGCTTTTTTATTTGGGCTAGACACCTTAAATCGGTTAGTCTGTAGTTAACCAATCAGTGACAGAGCAGGAACATGAAACGAACATTACATTGCCTAGTCTTGATTTTTATCGCCACAGCAGCTAACGCTAAGCCCTCGGAAGCTGAACTGCGATCGTTATCGGCGAGTGTCGAGGAGCAGGTTATTGCTTGGCGCCATCACTTTCATGAGTTCCCTGAGCTATCAAATCGCGAGTTCCAAACAGCTGCATATATTGAACAATACTTGCATTCGCTTGGATTAGCCGTGACCACCGAAGTAGCGAAAACTGGTGTGGTAGGCGTATTAGATACGGGCAAGCCCGGTCCCGTGGTAGCGTTGCGAGCAGATATGGATGGTTTACCGGTTCTGGAGCAAAACGATTTACCCTATAAGTCGGTGCAGCGCGGCATGTTTAATGGCAATGAAGTGCCGGTTATGCATGCATGCGGGCACGATACCCATATGGCGATGCTAATGGGAGCTGCAAACATCTTGGTGGCGGTAAAAGATCAGTTACGCGGCAAAGTCAAATTCATTTTCCAACCTGCTGAGGAAGGTTCTCCCGCCGGCGAAGTCGGTGGTGCTGAAATAATGGTAAAGGAAGGTGTGTTAGAAAACCCTGATGTTGATGTGATTTTCGGTTTACATATCAGTGCCGACACGGATGTTGGAAAAGTGCGTTATCGCGCCGGTGGAGTAATGGCCGCTGTTGACCCGTTTAAAATAGTGATAAAAGGAAAGCAAGCTCATGGCGCATATCCATGGTTGAGTGTGGACCCTATCACCACCGCTGCTCAAGTAATAATGGGTTTGCAAACTATTGTTAGTCGGGAGATTAAAGTCATTGATGATGCGGCAGTTGTAACTATTGGCTCAATTCACGGCGGTAATCGGTCAAATATAATTCCTAACGAAGTTGAGTTAGTCGGCACTATCCGCACGCTTAACCTAAAAGCGCGTGACCATATTTATGAAGCGTTGCCCCGCAAAGTACATGCGATATCTGAGAGTATGCGAGCCACGGCTGAAGTAATTTTGCCGTTGGACTATAATTATCCCATTACTTATAACGATCCTGCTCTAATGGCGCAGATGTTGCCGACTATTCAGCGCACAGCGGGTAACGAAAATGCTTTGTTGTCGAAACCAGTCACA
This sequence comes from Alteromonas sp., assembly GCA_964230255.1. GTDB lineage: Bacteria > Pseudomonadota > Gammaproteobacteria > Enterobacterales > Alteromonadaceae > Alteromonas_E. The sequence goes on along the minus strand of CAXRGW010000138.1, from coordinate 3,191 downwards.
GGTGCAGAAGACTTTTCTTTTTTCCAAGAAAAAGTACCGGGCGTTTATTTATGGGTCGGTGGCAAACCATTAGATGTGCCGGCTGATGAAGCTCCAGCTCATCACACCCCTGAGTTCATGGTGAATGATAGCGGTATGCGACTAGGTGTTGATTTACTCACAAACATGACTATCGATTATTTGTACACAGAGTAACAGGACACAATGCCAAGGATGCCAATAGTCAATTATCTTCTCAACAATAAGTCTATCAGCATAGGGCTGATGACACTTATTGGCATCCTGTTACACCTCTTACCCGCACCTTTTGAAACCAGTGGTATTTTCGCCTTTGGTTTTTCTGTCGCAATTTTTATTGGCCTGATGTTTGGCCTGGCCCTCGCGACTATCAGTGCAATTGTTATTAGTCTGCCCTATTGGTTGGCGTTGTTTATTGACGTGCCTTGGCTCGATGTTCAGCAATATCATCCTGGGGTTATCGCCTTATTGATGCTTCAGCCCATAATGGTGACTAAACTGTCGTTTAATCGTTCAGTCAAACGCGCCTTGATTGTCGGCTTAGGTTTTTGGTTAATCTTTACAATACCGCTGTTTATTTTAGTATTTTACAGCGACAATCCGCTGAGTTTTCAGTTGGCAGTAACTGCTACAGCCGTGTGTTGCTTTGTTGGGATAGTAAATTTACTGGTCGGTCACTTCGTGTATATCGCCCGTTTTATGGTGTGGCCATCCGATCGGACGCCAATGATAGAAGTGCGTTTCTTATTTCAGTACTTCTTTGCTGGAGTCTTCTTCTTTGCGTTGGTGGGGATCATATTTTCATACATCAGCAGCTTTCAAGATCAACAAAAACAGCAGTTGCTTGATTACATGCAACAGCGCAGCAATGTGTTAAATGACCAATTGGATAGTTTCTTTGCACAGCACCAGGCGGCAATAGAGTTAACCGCGAGTGTAATTGAGCGCAATCCTTTGATATCACAAGCAGTGTTGTCGGATTTAGCCAAAAAATATCCGCAATTTCTAACTTTTTTAATCACTGATGCTAATGGTGAGATCACCCATAGCTATCCCGCCACATTATTGCAGGCATCTCAGCGAACCGGTTATGCTAATGTCGCTGAGCGCGAGTACTTTACTGAAACCAAGCGAACATTGCGGCCACATATTTCTGCGGCTTTCCAAGGACGAGGGTTTGGTAATGACAACATAGTTGCTATTTCCGCACCGATGATAGGGCCGAATGGTGAGTTCATCGGTATTGTTGAAGGTTCGTTGGGTTTGAACCAATTCAACCTTTACTACGACCGCAACCTCACCGGCTTTGAAATAATGATCAGTGACAATCGTCAGCAGGTGGTATTTTCGAGCTCAATACTTAATATAACGCGTTTGGCTGTGCTCAATGAAAGTGTCTGTTATACCCAGAGTTGTGCCGGTAATATAACAAATATAGCGGGCCTAGAGTGGTTTATTAGGTCTAGTTACAACGGTCCTATGGGCTGGGCTTCTCATATTTACTTTCCGCGTGGTGAGTTTGTTGAGTTGACATCGCAATACATCCTCGGCGCATTGGCAATTTTGTTGGTTTTAGGCGCCGGCGGTATTGGTATGGGGTATCTGGTAGCCACTTTAGTATCCAAGCCGATGCAAACGCTTATGCATCAATTTGCAATTTTTGATACCACTTGTAGTAACGGGTCTCCTCAAGATTTGCGCAATAAATTGTACTTAAGAGAAGTCGACGCGTTAAATAGTGAGTTTATTAGTTTGAGCAACCGCCTCGTTGATACATTTAATGAACTAAGAGTGGCGCGATCCGAGCAAGAAAAACTGAATAAAGAACTGTCTGACTTAAACGTCAATTTGCAAGAACGGGTTAACGAAAAGACAAAGTCACTCAGTATCGCTCTGAAATTAGCTGAAGTCGCGAGTGATGCCAAATCAAAGTTTTTGGCGAACATGTCACACGAAATCAGAACACCGATGAACGGAATTATTGGTAGTTGTGAAAACTTGTTAACTGAGGATTTACCAGAGAGAGTTACGTACCGTATTAATATTGTCGCTGAATCGGCCAATAACCTATTACTTATCCTTAATAGCGTATTAGATTGGTCGAAGATTGAATCGGGTGAAATGCAGCTGCAAATCAAGCCGTTCGATATAACTTCAGCCGCTCGTGCAGCCGCTGAGTTACACGGTAATAGTGCCGCCCGAAAAGGTGTTCGCCTTGTTGTCGATATAAATGATCGGGTACCTAAATCAGTCAATGGTGATGCGGGTAAATTTGCCCAAATCCTCAATAATCTTCTCAGTAACGCCATCAAGTTCACTGATTTTGGCACAGTCACACTGCGCTTGGATTATGATAATGAGATGGTTGCGCTGATGATCAAAGATACGGGTGTTGGCATCACCAATGCTGATTTGCACAAAATATTCGATGAATTCGTGCAGGCAGATCTAAGCTCAACAAGGGCGCATGCAGGTACTGGTCTGGGATTGGCAATTACCAAGCGAATGGTTGAAATCATGGGGGGCAATGTCGCTGTTGATAGCGTCAAAGGCGAAGGCTCAACTTTCCTAATCACCGTACCTATGAATACTGTGCGTGTTGAACCTATTCGTCAGGACAAAGGTTTACCTGTATTACCGCTGGGCTTGCGCGTATTGGTCGCTGAAGACAACGATGTAAATGCCGATATATTGTGCGACATGCTTGCCAAGGCTAACGTGCGAACGCTGCGGGTTTCCAATGGTGAAGAAGTTATTTCCGCTGTTAACAAATATCAATTTGACGCAGTGCTTATGGACTTGCAAATGCCAGTACTCGACGGTTTACAGGCGAGTATTCAAATTCGTCAACTCGATAATGAACGAGCCGATACAACCATTATTGCTGTAACCGCAAATGCGTTTGTCGAGGACCGTGAAAAGTGTCTAGCTGCTGGCATGAATGACTTCTTAAGTAAGCCAATAACACGTTCTACACTACTCAATACAATCGCCAGAAATTTGAACTAGTTTCACCCTTATAGCGGTTTAATTTCGCTTTGCAACGTCACCATGCTCGCGCAAGAATTGTTTAAAGCCAGATGCTGCTAGGCTTTCAGGGCGGCTATTCAAGGTAACGGCTTGCCAATGGTTGTGTAACGGGAACCCTTCTATATTTAAAAGCTTTACATCGT
>CAXRGW010000137.1:0-19687 GCA_964230255.1 Alteromonas sp. | reverse complement strand
ACGCATGGTGGATGCGGGGAAGGTGCGACGAGATGACGCACAAGTCGCTCTGGCGGCAAAACTCGATGCCCTGCACGAGGCTCTCACCTCGCTCCCACCAGCACCAGAGCGCACCGACAAAACGACAGAGAGCGGTTCTACAAGCAGCACTCCGCTGTTACGGTTATTGACGCGACCCTTGGCATCCGCTCAGTCTTTTCTTCGAAAGAAGTACCATTTGTGGTCTTTGGGTCCCCCACCGCGGGGCATGTACATTCATGGCTCGGTCGGGGTCGGCAAGAGCTTTCTAATGGATCTCTTTTACGCGTCGGTTACTGTTCCTGACGATAATTCTCGCTGTAACAAAAATGACCAAAACCACAAACACGCAAAAATAACCAAACGCCGCGTCCACTTTCATGAATTTATGTTAGACGTCCATCGTCGAATCTTTGTCTACAAACAAAAGCACCCAAGAGATGATGCGATCCCTATAATTGCCCAACAATTGGCGCAAGAGGCCCAACTTCTTTGTTTCGATGAATTTCAAGTGACAGACATTGCCGATGCCATGATTTTGAAACAACTGTTTTTATTATTATTGGATTTGAATGTCGTGGTGGTGGCCACCTCAAATCGCCCCCCCGAGGCATTGTATGAGGGTGGCATCAACCGATCCCTTTTTTTGCCATTCATCGACATACTGAAACAAACGTTCGACATTATTTCCATGGAAGATTCCAGTGTGGATTATCGACTCGAAACTCGAGCGGATGGTCAATCCTATTTTTGGTCAAACAAAGATGTTTATGGCAATTTAAATAACGATATAGAGGCGCAGTTGGAAGAAATATTTGGTGGCACTGCATCCGGAACTGAGGCCGAGGTTATTTCCGTCCTCTTTGGTCGCACCGTCCAGGTGGCCCGATTGAATGACCGGTGCGCCTGGTTTGACTTTTCCGAGTTGTGCTACCATCCACTCGGGGCGGCCGATTATATTTCCCTTTGCTGCCGATTTCCGGTCATCATCATGGAGCGCGTCCCCCAACTGGATGCTAATTACCTCAACGAAGCACGACGGTTCGTGACCCTCATTGACGCGTGTTATGAATCTCGCACCCGCTTGGTGCTGTCGGCACAAGTCCCGCTCGACGAATTGTTTGTTGATTTTGAAGCGCACGTCGAAAGTAGTGATGGAGATGGGGAATTGATTGTCAGTGAGATGGGGGGGAACTCGAGTTCCTTTGCGACCACCATGATTCGCACCAAAGCGGGGGAATATTATGAGTGGTCGGCGACGGGGCGAATTGGGGTGTCACTGGCACAATTATCGTCCGCCAATGATCTCGCCTTTTCCTTTAGACGAGCCGCGTCTCGATTAGTAGAGATGGGTGGAAAGGAATGGGGACGGCAATAACTAACGGTCTTTGTCTTGCGAACCATTGCACCTATGGCAGAGCAGGGGCTCGCGCTGACCGAGTGAACCCGAGGCAAAAAACGGTCGTTCGGTCCAGTAAGCTTGAAATTTTTATCTCACCAGAAACAGGTAGATGTTTTATTTCGAGTATGCCCTTTATTTGCTAGCTTAAACATTCCTTATAAACGGTGTATCCCGCAACTGATTTGAAAAAGGAATTTATAGTTGTCTAAAACATTTACAAAAATCACGGTCATCCTAGCACTTTTGTTTCATGTCATTGCGTGTGAAAAAGCATCAACATCAGGCGCGATTAGCCCCATAGATGCTCTTAAACAACATGTATTCGATGTTCACAATGATGATGAATTTTCCGGTTCAATACTGATCGCTCAAAATGAGCAAGCACTGTTGCATGAAGCTGTCGGTTATTTTGATAGAGCCGAGAAAAAGCCGTTAGATAAAGATGCACAGTTTCGCCTTGGTTCTTTAAACAAGATGTTCACCTCAATAGGCATCTTGATACTTGTGGAGGAAGGAAAAGTTGATTTAGATGAGACTATTAGTACATACCTTCCCAATTTCAAAAATAAATCGATCTCTGAATCAGTGACGGTACATCATCTTCTATCTCACACTGGTGGTACAGGTGATATTTTTGGTCCTTTGTTTGATCAAAACAGACTCTCGCTGAAAAACCATTATGATTATGTGAGGCTGTTCGAAGACCGAAAAGCTACTGTGCCCCCCGGAAACACTTGCCAATACTCAAACTTTGGTTTTATTTTGCTTGGAAAAATAATCGAAAATGTGTCGGGCCAAGATTACTATGAATTCTTAAAAGAAAACTTATTCAATAAGCTCGATATGAATGCAACTGGCTTTGAACCTGAAGAGCTAGTTTCAAAAAATTTAACTAAGGGTTACATGCGCGTGGGAGATAAATGGGTCAATAACAAAGATACCCTTCCTTGGCGAGGAACTGCGGCCGGTGGCGCGTATTCAACTACAGCCGATCTTTTTAAGTTTGCAGTTGCTCTACAAAATGAAAAGATAATAAGTAAAGAAATATTGAATTTAGCAACGACCAAATACATCGCTATGGGGGATGCGGGTTATGGCTATGGGTTTGGAATTTTTGGGGAAAAAAAATTTTTCTTTTATGGTCACAACGGTGGTGCGCCTGGAATGAGTTCATGGTTATCAATATATCCAAACAGTGGTTACATAGTTATTGTGCTGAGTAACTACGACCCGCCGATTGCTGATGAGATACAACGATTTTTTGTTGAACAAGTTAATCTCGATTAAGTGAAGGTATTTAGTGAATACCGACAATTGAACTCAAGGTTAAAGCTGCTATTCACTGGCAGATTAAGTTAAATCTTATTCAACTAGGTTTGTTAACACCACCACACCTTAAAAATACACTACAATACGACGGCTACAATTTACCCAAGTCAACAAGGCCGACCGTTTGCCGAATACTAAGCTAACCAATCTGTCGGTTTTAACCAGTCTTGTAATTCGGCTTCCGCTGTACCCTGTTCTGGAGAAAAACCATATTCCCAGCGCGCCAGCGGCGGCATTGACATGAGTATTGACTCGGTGCGACCACCGCTTTGTAAACCGAATAAAGTACCGCGGTCATACACTAGGTTGAATTCAACATAACGGCCGCGGCGGTAAAGTTGAAATTGGCGCTGCTCCTCAGTGAAGGCTCGATCCTTATTTCTTTCGATAATAGGTAAATAGGCATCCAAATACCCATTGCCAACTGCCTGCATAAATGCAAATGAACACTCAAAGCCCCAGTGATTTAGATCATCAAAAAACAAACCACCTACGCCGCGTGTCTCATTGCGATGCGGTAAATAGAAATACTTGTCACACCACTGTTTATATTGCGAGTAAACATTTTCACCAAATGGCTGACATAAATCTTTAGCGGTTTGGTGCCAGTGCTCAACGTCCTGCCGGACTGGATAAAACGGCGTAAGGTCAAAGCCACCACCAAACCACCAAATAGGATCCGACCCCTCTTTTTCTGCGACAAAGAAACGCACATTTGCGTGTGACGTTGGAAGGTGTGGGTTGCGCGGATGGATGACTAAAGATACCCCCATCGCTTGAAAGTGACGGCCGGCCAGCTCTGGTCTGGCAGCAGTCGCGGATGCCGGCATTTTATCTCCAAAAACATGCGAGAAGTTTACACCTCCCTGCTCGATAACGGCGCCTTTAGTCATTACCCGTGAACAACCACCACCGCCCTGCTCGCGCTGCCATTCATCAGTAATAAAATTTGCTTCACCATCAGCATGCACCAAGCCTTCGCAAATCGAGGTTTGCAACTGCAATAAATATGTTTTTACTTGGTTAATATGCGATTCAGTAATTGCTGTGAGTGGTTGTTGATTAGGTTGGGACATTACCTGCTCTTAGGTTGTTTATGCCCGCACTTTGGTTGTGGGCATACGTATTCGTCGTTGATATCTAACATAATACCCCATCCACACTGCTTACAGCGAGTAGCGACAGGTGGATGATTCACAACATATTTGCATTTGGGGTATTGGTTACAGCTATAAAATGTCTTGCCGAAGCGATTGGTTCGCTGAACTAAAGAGCCCTGTTGGCATTTGGGACAACTGACTTCGGTTTCTTGTTGTGGTTTAAGTGATTCAATATGGTGACACTCAGGGGCATTTGTGCAGCCAATAAACAACCCATAACGGCCTTTTTTAACCGCTAGGAGAGAGGAACATTCTGGGCAAACCGAACTGTCGATCTCTTTGATTGTTTGCGTTTCATTGTCGTGTAGCGGTTTAGTGTAATCACACTCAGGATAACTAGAGCAGCCAATGAACACTCCTGCCTTGCTGCGTTTAACCACTGTGTTTGAGCCGCATTTTGGACAGGGTCCAAACGCATCTGCTAGCGCGTGACTCGAAGCATCAAACAATGCGTGATTTATCTTACTCACTGTTGCCTCAAGTTATAATCCAGTGTTTAGTGAATAACGCCGTCGTGCTCGTCGAACAATAAATCTTCCATTTGTGCATAGGCATTTTCTTTACCTGGCACGTTGAAGAGCACCATTAACACTACCCACTTAAGATCTTCTAAGCAAAACTCAGCAGCGTCGATTTCCATTACTCGGTCAATCACCATTTCACGCGTGGCACCGTCGAGCAAATTGACCTGCTCCAAAAACATTAGGAAGCCACGGCACTCGATATCTAACCGCATTTCCTCTTCATGTGTATAGATGCGAGTGGCAGAGTTTACACCACCCTTGGTTAAATACGGCTTAATATCGGTCTCTTGAAGAGCCGCTAATTTTTCCAGCCATGCTAGCGCTTTGTAGATTTCGTCATGATGAAAACCTGCACGCACTAGCTCTTCCGTTAACTCGTCTTGGTCAACGTGAATTTCGCTTTCACTGTGAATAAAGTTTTCGAACAGATACATGAGGATATCGAACATGTTATTTTCCCCTCAATTTTACATAACCCCCTGAAGTGGCGGCTACGAAACCTCGCAACTCGTATTGTAATAATTCTGCCAATATTTGTGGTATGGGCAGCTTGCTGCGTTCGGCGATAACGTCAATTGTAGTGACGTCGAAGTCTACACTATCTAACAACGGCGACAATGCCAAGGGCGATTGTTGACTTTTTTTATCACTTGGCCGTGAAGGTAAACTAAACTGCTGATATTCTTCTAAAATATCTTCTGCATTTGTTACCAGTTTGGCTCCTTGCTGAATAAGCCAGTGACATCCAGTGTAATGTGGTTGATGGATATTACCTGGAATAGCGAAAACGTCTTTGTTTTGCTCTAAAGCGGCTCTTGCCGTAATCAATGAGCCACTGCGCAGTTGCGCTTCGATTACAAGCACTCCCAGCGCTAAACCACTAACGATTCGATTGCGTTGTGGGAAGTGTTCGGCTTTTGCTGCAGTCCCGGGTAAATACTCGCTAAGCAGTAACCCATCACTCGCCAAAATTCGCTCAAATACCCTGCGATTTCTTTGCGGATAGATAATGTCGACTCCACTGCCTAACACGCCAATGGTAATGCCACCAGCTTCGATACAGCCCAGGTGAGCTTGGGCATCTACACCAAGGGCAACGCCACTGGTAATTACTATGCCGTTTTGCGCCAGGTGTTGGGCAAAATCAAACGCATTAGACTTGCCAGCCGGAGAGAGCTTGCGACTGCCTACAATGGCAATTGAAGGCAGTGACAATGCCTTTAAGTTACCTTGTGCATAAACAACAAAGGGGGGGCGATTGAGTTGCTTTAAACAATCAGGATATTGCTGGTCCGCCATGGTAATAACGTAACGTTGTTGACCAGGATTGTGCCACTGCATACCCGCAGCCACCCTATTGCACCTTATAGACTCACGCCATTGCTTTAGTTGTTTAGGATTGAACCCCAACATGATTAGCCGTTTATCGGTGTAACTTGCTAGACGTTCAAAAGGGTCCGCTAGATTGGTCTCTAGCCGCTGAAAAGCGCGAGAGCCGAAACCCGATAAGGCAGATAAACGAACATAGAGATGGCGGGTCGCATTAGCGACCCAAGAATTTTCTTTTGCCAAGCCTCCTCCCTGAGACTAAAAGCTCGTTCGGTTTACGGTGTGCCTACAATTGCTCCGTCTTTTACCAGTTCACTCGCGCGAGTTATCATTGCATAACTGGCTTTATCAAAGGTTTTAAATACTACTAACTCACCCGTTTTAAATGCCGGTTGCTCTATTTTTTTGCCTAAGTCAAACGCGCTCTGAATGATACCGCTCTCACCATCATATTTAGGCGGCTCACCGTCATAAATGGTAGGACCCTGCATGTAAATACCCATCACAGTGCCAGGCTGCACATCATTTTCGCCCAAATCGATAATGACCACATCGTGTTTACCAAGTAAGCCGCGTTGATGAAGATTGCCAACTACCTCGCCGCGCACACCAGAAGCAACTGGTTGTAGCTGCATCTCCGTCACGTTTGTCTGCTCAGGCTCGTATAACCTATCACCGCGTTTTGATTCGTAATTGCTTTGCTCAACACGCACCAACCACCCATTATCCGGCTGAGCGTCTATGAGTTGACCATCTGCAACATGCCTGACCTGCACGCCAATTAAATTGCCGTGGCGGTCAAACACTTCGTTTTGCTGCCTGACAATTGCGTAGTCTTGCGCCGCACGCCCACGAGCTTTGGCCAATACAATATCCTCTGAAACAAAGCGTGCGTCACCTGTATTGTTGCCCAGAATATGCGGTAAACGCTCATACCGTTCTGCCGACATAATGGTATCGTTGTTCAGATAAGGTGCTATTGCACTCCATGGAAGAAGAGGGATAGCACCAATCTTAGTAGAAGTGGATGCGCTAGGAGAGAGGCTCACTTGACGTTTATCAGGGCGATTGACAACGATCACCGGCTGACCATTTTGCCACTGTAAAATCAGTACATCTCCAGGATAAATTAAATGCGGATTAAGGATCTGGGTATTAGTACGCCACAACTCTGGCCATAGCCAGGGCTTGTTCAAAAATAAGCTGGAGATATCCCATAGCGTATCACCCTGCTTCACCACATATCGCTCGGGAGCAGTCTCTTTTACTTGGATTTGCTGGGCGAAACACCACATAGGTATTAGCAGAGCAATCAATAGTAATTTTAGCTTTGGTTTAAACATACCTTCCCCGTAAGAAGTGAGTGTGTGCGTCGCTTAGAACCCATACATTTAGGGTATCGGTTGGATTTAGTAATCCCTAAGAAAGCGTGCACCTAATAACCGTTATGCGCTAGAATAGTAGGCACACAAACCATATTAAAGCGTGTTATGCCACGTTTAGTATAGGAATTGATACTGAATTAAAGTGTAGTTGAAAAATAATGGCAATATTAGAAGTTTTAAGTTTCCCCGACGAACGTTTGCGCACGGTCGCCAAGCCTGTTTCGGAAGTTGATCAAAAGGTCAAGCAGTTAGTCAATGACATGTTTGACACTATGCGTGATGAAAAAGGTATTGGATTAGCCGCTACACAGGTAAATGTGCATCGCCAAGTAGTCGTAATGGATGTATCTGAAGAACAAGATGAGCCTCGCGTATTCATCAATCCCGAAATTATTGAAAAACGCGGCAGCAAAATAAATGAAGAAGGCTGTTTATCTGTTCCAGGCAATTATGCGAAAGTCGACCGCGCTGAATGGGTAAAAGTTAAAGCACTTGATGCAGATGGAACACCATTTGAATTAGAAGCGGAAGGCTTATTAGCGATCTGCATTCAACATGAGCTCGACCATTTAAAAGGCGTGTTATTCGTTGACTATTTGTCACCTCTGAAACGCCAACGTATCCGCAAAAAGCTTGAAAAAGAAGCTCGTTTGGCTGCGCGCGCATAGATGACAGACACTAATCAATCGCTGCGTATAGTATTCGCAGGTACACCTGACTTTGCAGCGCAGCACCTCGCTGCGTTACTAAGTACTGAACACGATATTGTCGCAGTTTACACCCAGCCTGATCGCCCGGCGGGACGTGGCAAAAAACTGCAAGCAAGTAGCGTAAAGCAGCTCGCCTTGGAACATGGTTTAACCGTGCTTCAACCTGCGTCATTGAAGACCGACGAAGAACAAGCGACATTATCTGCCTTAAATGCGGACTTAATGATTGTGGTTGCCTACGGGTTGATTTTACCGCAGGCAATTTTAACCACGCCACGCTTGGGTTGTTGGAATGTACATGGTTCGATCCTGCCCGAATGGCGAGGAGCTGCACCGATACAACGTTCCATTTGGGCAGGCGATAAAGAAGCCGGCGTCACTATAATGCAAATGGACGTCGGGCTGGATACAGGCGATATGCTGCACATTGCTAAAATCCCAATTGCCGCAGACGACACGAGCGCGTCGCTGTATGCGAAATTAGCCGAATTAGGACCTAATGCACTGATAGATGCGTTAATCACTATCGATACGCTAACGCCTTCTCCGCAAGACAACGATTTAGCAACCTATGCGCATAAATTGTCGAAACAAGAAGCGCAGTTAGATTGGCAACTTAGCGCTACTCAATTAGAGCGCAATGTTCGCGCATTCAATCCTTGGCCGGTGGCTTGGTTTCACTGCAAGGGTCAAGCGATTAAGGTCTGGCAAGCGGCTGTCGTAGAAGGGTCCGCGAAAAAACCCGGTACTATAGTGAGTGCAGACAAGCAAGGTTTGAGGGTAGCAACATCCGCAGGTGATTTACTGATTACCCAAATGCAAATACCCGGTAAAAAAGCTGCAGCAGTTGCTGATATTTTGAATGGTAAAGCCGATTGGTTCGCACCGGGAACTGTAATCTGTGAACAAAAGTAATAGCGCAGTAGGGCTACGCGTTGATTGCGCAACAATCTTGTACGAGATCCTTGAAAACGGCCGCTCTAGTCGCTCCTTATTAGTGGAAAAGCAGACGCGCTACACACAAGCACGAGATAAAGCGTGGCTACAAGAAGTCACTTTTGGCTGTCTGCGCCAAATGCCTACTTTGCAATATTGGTTGCGGCAATTGTTGCAAAAGCCACTGAAAGGCAAAAAGAAGATCATTGAACACCTGCTAATAGTGGGATTATATCAATTAGCATTTACGCGGGTATCGCCACATGCGGCGATTGGTGAAACAGTGAATGGCTGTCAAAAACTGCAATCAGCTTCTTTGAAAGGTTTGGTAAACGCCATCCTACGCGAATTTCAGCGCTCGGAAATGCAGCATGATTTACCACCAACAACAGCCGCTAAAGCGGGCTTCCCTAAATGGATTTATCAAGCCGTACAAGACCACTACCCTGAACAGGCAGAGCAAATATTTGCACAATCCAATGCGAAAGCTCCATTATGGCTACGAGTCAATAGAACGCAGATCGCGCACGCTGACTTTTGTCGTGCTTTGGAAGATTCGAGTTTACCGTTCTCACGCGTTGACACACATTCGGACGCTGTGATTCTCGAACGATATACTGATATTCCCTCAATTCCTGGTTACGACGATGGTTGGTTTGCTGTGCAAGATGGCGCAGCCCAATTAGCTGCAGATTTTATGCAAGTAAACGCCGGTGAACGGGTCCTCGATTGCTGTGCTGCTCCCGGTGGCAAGACATGCCATTTACTTGAGCGTCAACCCACTATTAACTGCACAGCACTAGACAGTGATAAACAACGTTTAGCCCGGGTCGAGCAAAATCTACAACGTTTAAAGCTTAGTGCTAAGGTACTATGCGCAGATGCCTGTAAACCTGACAACTGGTGGGACGGCCAGTTATACGATCGCATATTGCTTGATGCACCTTGTTCAGCAACCGGTGTTATTCGTCGCCATCCGGATATCAGGTGGTTGCGCAAACGCTCGGATATCGATGAATTAGTCAAGCTACAAGCAGCTATGCTAACCAAACTATGGTCGACACTAAAGCCCAGCGGAGTGATGGTTTATGCAACCTGTTCCATAATGCCAATGGAAAATCACCAACAGGTCGCACGATTTGTGGCAAACACTAATGATGCATCCCTTGAAGTTGAGCGTCAGATATTACCCGGCGAGCAACAAATGGATGGTTTCTATTATGCTAGACTGCTAAAGTCAAAAGGATAACAACAACAATGCTGATGCCTTTAACGAGTAAAGCATGAAAATAATCATCATTGGCGCCGGACAAGTCGGTGGGACTCTTGCTGAGAACTTAGTGGGAGAAAAAAATGAAATTACCGTGGTGGATGCCAACGGTGAAACTTTGCGTGAACTGCAAGATCGGCTCGACCTACAAGTTGTCACCGGCGTTGGTTCTCATCCTGATGTTCTCAGGCAAGCGGGAGCCGAAGATGCAGACATGTTAATCGCTGTGACAAACAGCGATGAAAGCAATATGATGTCCTGCCAAGTTGCACATTCCTTATTCAATACTCCTACTAAAATTGCACGTGTGCGCTCTGAAGAGTATTTATTATACCAATCAGACTTGTTTCAAGCAGAACACATTCCTATCGATCACGTCATAGCGCCAGAGCAACTGGTTACCAAGGCCATTAAGCGACTGATTGATTATCCAGGTGCTTTGCAAGTTGTAGAGTTTGCTGAAGGCAAAGCTAGTCTTGTTGCGGTTAAAGCCTACTACGGCGGCTTACTAGTCGGTCATGCTCTCTCAGCCTTAAAAGAACATATGCCTAATGTCGATACACGCGTAGCGGCTATCTATCGTCGTGGTCGTCCTATTCGGCCCTTAGGTACCACCATCATCGAAGCTGATGATGAAGTATTTTTTATTGCTGCGACAAAGCACATTCGCGCGGTAATGAGCGAACTGCAAAAATTAGAATCTAGCTATAGACGAATTATGATTGCTGGTGGCGGTCTTATTGGTGCCGGCTTAGCCAAACGCTTAGAGCACAAACACAACGTTAAACTAATTGAATACAGCCAAGAGCGAGCTCGTTTTCTTGCTGCCCATTTAGATAAAACCATTATCTTCAGCGGTGACGCTTCTGATGCAGAATTGTTATCAGAAGAAAATGTTGAACAAGTTGACGCCTTTATTGCTGTGACCAACGACGACGAAGCAAACATTATGTCAGCGATGCTCGCCAAGCGCATGGGCGCCAAGAAAACTATGGTGCTTATTCAGCGCAGTGCCTATGTCGATTTGGTTCAAGGAGGTGAAATAGATATTGCGGTTTCGCCCCAGCAAGCTACGATTTCTGCACTACTAACCCACGTCAGACGCGGTGATATAGTCAATGTCTATTCATTACGTCGAGGCGCCGCCGAGGCTATTGAGGCAATAGCTCACGGCGACGAAAATACATCAAAAGTTATTGGGCGTCAGATCAAAGACATCAAACTCCCCCCTGGCACAACAATTGGCGCGATTGTGCGCAATGATGAAGTGCTGATTGCGCACAGCAATACAATTATCGAATCCAACGATCACGTTATTTTATTCTTGGTAGATAAGAAGTTTATTAGTGATGTAGAAAAACTGTTCCAGCCGAGTGCGTTTTTCTTCGGTTAACTACGCCAAAAAGTCGGTGAGAAAAGTACGAGCAGCGAGAAAATTTCCAACCGACCAAATAGCATAGCGAGCACTAATAACCATTTGCCCGTGACTGATACATCTGCGTAAGTGCCAGCCACAGAACCAAGTCCTGGACCTAAGTTATTCAGTGTCGCTGCTGTAGCGGTAAAGGCAGTGATATCATCAAGGCCTGTGGCAATTAGACCAATCATTATCACCACGAAGACAATTGCATAAGCAGAGAAGAAGCCCCAAACAGCTTCTACTACTCGCTCAGGCATTGAACGATCACCTAACTTAACTGCATAAACCGCGCGCGGATGAATTAGCCTATCAACTTCTCGCTTGCCTTGTAAGAACAGAAGAAACACCCGAATGACCTTAAGGCCACCACCGGTTGATCCCGCACACCCACCAATGAAACTGGCAAAGATTAGCATTATAGGTAAATAGGAAGGCCAGTCCGAGAAATTGGTCGTCGCAAAACCGGCGGTAGTACTTATTGACACCGCTTGAATCATAGCCTGATCTAACGCCGCTTCAGCCGTACTGTAATAATTAGCATTGACCAAGACCAGAAAACAAACCGTGATCAGTGTAACTTGAATGGCAAAGAAGGCTTTAAATTCCGGATCTCTCCAATAACCTTTCAGCGAACGAGAGGTAGCAGCTGCAAAATGCAGTGAAAAGTTGAGCGCTGCTATCCACAAAAATACCACACAAACAATGTTAACAACGGGCGAATCAAAATGACCTAAACTCGCATCGTACGTACTGAAGCCACCGATTGCGATTGTAGAAAAGGCGTGACATATAGCATCAAACCAACCCATACCCGCAAAATGGTATGCAATTGTACAGGCTGTGGTGAGTGCAAGATAAATATACCAGAGCTGCTTAGCCGTATCTGCGATACGCGGCGTCATTTTGGAATCTTTTACTGGTCCTGGCGTTTCTGCTCGATACAACTGCATGCCGCCCACCCCTAAAATAGGAAGTATGGCAACGGCGAGCACAATGATACCCATGCCACCTAGCCATTGAAGTTGTTGACGATAAAACTGCACCGCTTTAGGTAAATAGTCTATCCCCTCAATGACCGTTGCACCGGTTGTCGTCAAGCCAGAAAACGACTCAAAAAACGCGTCCGTAATGCTCATTTGCGGCTGTTCTAGGAGTATAAAAGGTAATGCCCCGAAGCTGGCGAGAACGGTCCAAAAGAGCACGACAATTAGAAAGCCTTCTTTTGCGCGCAAATCAGAGCGATGCATACGGTTGGGATACCAAAACGCCGTACCTGTTACCACACAAAGGAAAAAAGCTAAAATAAATGGTAGTCCACTACCATCTTGATAAATTAAAGACACTAATGCAGGCGGGACCATGGTCACACTAAAAAGTGCTACCAATAAGCCGAGAATTCGGATAATCGACCGATGCTGCATGCAGACCTAAGTTTTCGAAAATTTGAGTAGTATCTCTGATTATGGTGATAACTACTGAAAACTTAAAGTTTTTTATTATATATGCCGATGCCATGCACGGGTTTTAAGCAATTGCTGTTAAATAACCTGTGATCTGGCGCGAAACCGCGGAAATATTGCCTTATGCAGAATTGTCAATTTACCATTAATACAAATGTTAAAAGAATATTAAAATAAGCGCTTCTTTTGGCGAAAAAATATGCTAGATTACCCAACCTTAGTGAAAGCAAATAGATTTATGTACTAAACGTTTTCCACAGGATAAAAAAACAACAATTTGGATTCCCTTCTTTTAGCCTAAACGCAAAAAAGTATTGTAAAACAAAAGCATGAGGCGCATTCAATACATGTAGACCTCAATCTTTTAGTGCGTGTTTCAAGGCTTAATCACAGACTTATCCACAGATTTCGACTATTTGAACAACTTCTACACGCGTGGTTTATCACCTCTAAATATGGCATCCTAACGTCGTTCAATTTGGGAATATATTTAATGTCGAATGCAAGTAAACCGCCTTTCATCTTGGTAGATGGTTCCTCTTACCTTTTTCGTGCGTTCCACGGGATGCCACCACTGACTAATTCTAAGGGTCAAGACACTGGTGCCATCTATGGTGTTATCAACATGCTGAAAAGCCTGATTAAGGAATACCAACCCACGCATATTGCAGTGGTATTCGATGCTAAAGGCAAAACATTTAGAGATGATATTTACCCAGACTACAAGGCTAACCGTCCACCCATGCCGGACGAATTACGCAGCCAAATTGCGCCGCTCCACGCGATTATCAAAGCAATGGGCTTGCCGATTATTGTTGAGCCAAATGTCGAAGCCGACGATGTAATTGGTACCCTTGCCCAGCAAGCATCACAAAGAGGCATAAATACTCTGATCAGTACTGGGGACAAAGACATGGCTCAGCTGGTTAACCAACACGTGACCTTAATCAACACCATGAACAATCAAATTATGGATATTGAGGGTGTTAATCAAAAGTTCGGTGTGCCTCCAGAATTGATCATCGACTTCCTCGCTCTGAAGGGCGACAAAGTAGATAACATTCCGGGCGTTCCTGGTATCGGCGATAAAAGCGCCCAAGGCTTGCTCAACGGTATTGGTGGGATTAATGATATCTATGCAAATCTAGATAAAATTGCTGCACTTGAATTCCGCGGCGCTAAAACGTTAGGCGCTAAAATGGTTGAGTACGAAGAACAGGCAAAGCTGTCTTATACACTCGCCACTATTGCCCTTGACGTAGAGTTAGATTGCAGTCCTGAATCTCTAGCGCCTACCGAACCTGACAATCAACAATTAGCCGAGTTGTTTGCTGAATATGAATTTAAGCGGTGGTCGCAAGAAGTTGCTTCGACCCAAGAGGATTATGCAACTTCGCCGGCCGAGGAAAGCCAGAGTGCCCAAGACACCAATGTAGATGGTGGGTTTAGCAAAGGCGAATACACTACCGTACTAGACGAAGCCACTTTCAAACAATGGCTCACCAAGATAGAAAGTGCGGAGTTAATCGCCGTAGACACGGAAACCACGAGCCTGGATTACATGCAGGCTGAATTAGTCGGTATATCGCTTTGTACCGCGCGTGGAGAAGCAGCCTATATTCCTGTCGCTCATGACTATCCTGGCGCGCCAGAACAGCTCGACAGAGATTGGGTGCTCGCGCAATTAAAACCATTTTTAGAAGACCCGCGCCCACGCAAAATTGGTCAACACATAAAGTATGACATGAATGTGTTAGCTAACTATGGCATTAAGCTCACCGGTGTAATGTACGACACCATGCTCGAATCATATATTCACAATAGTGTTGCAACACGCCATGATATGGATTCTTTGGCCTTAGCACATTTAGGTCACGCAACGATTTCGTTTGAAAGTATCGCGGGCAAAGGTGCGAAACAATTAACCTTTAATCAGATTGCTTTACCTGAGGCTGCGCCCTATGCAGCCGAAGATGCTGAAGTGACTTTCGCGCTACATGAGTCGCTATGGCCAAAACTTCAGGGCACGGATGAACTAAAGCAAGTCTATGAAACCATAGAACAACCGCTTATTCAGGTGTTGGCGAAAATGGAACAAACCGGTGTGTTGATTGATAGCCAACAGTTAAATCAGCAATCACAAACCCTGGCTGCGCGAATCGTCGAATTGGAGCAAGCGGTCCATGAAGAAGCGGGTGAAGCATTTAATTTGGGATCACCTAAACAACTGCAGCATATTTTGTTTGAAAAAATGGAGTTGCCGGTAGTTAAAAAAACGCCAAAGGGCGCACCTTCCACTTCTGAAGAAGTACTACAAGAACTAGCAGCACAATACCCACTACCAAAAATGATTATGGAGTATCGTGGTCTCAGTAAGCTGAAAAATACTTATACAGACAAGCTACCAAAGATGATTGACCATCGAACAGGTCGAGTGCATACGTCATACCATCAAGCCATCGCAGCGACAGGCCGCCTTTCTTCAACTGACCCCAACTTGCAGAATATTCCTATTCGAACCCCTGAAGGAAGACGCGTACGCCAAGCGTTCGTGCCACGTGAAGGGTTCTTTATGGTGGCCGCTGATTATAGTCAAATTGAGTTGCGGATTATGGCTCACTTGTCCGGCGACCAAGGCCTGCAATCGGCTTTTGCTAGCGGCCGAGATGTTCACGCCGCTACAGCAGCAGAAGTATTTGGTGTCGAATTAGAAGAGGTAACAACCGACCAGCGACGCAGTGCAAAAGCAATTAATTTCGGTCTAATTTATGGCATGTCTGCGTTTGGACTGGCCAAACAGCTCAACATACCGCGGCATGAAGCGCAGACTTACATGGATACCTACTTTGAGCGCTACCCCGGTGTTCTGCAGTATATGGAAGATACGCGCGACGCCGCTAAACAATCAGGTTATGTCAGCACTGTATTTGGGCGACGATTGTATCTACCAGATATAAAGTCGAGCAATGGCGCACGCCGCAAAGGAGCGGAGCGCGCTGCTATCAATGCTCCCATGCAAGGTACCGCTGCTGATATTATTAAATTAGCGATGATTGCAGTAGATGACTGGCTAAGTAAACAGACACAAGATTCTGTATATATGATCATGCAAGTACACGATGAACTCGTTTTTGAAATTAAAGAACAGTTTGTTGAGCAATATGTAAAAGAAATCACAAAGACAATGGAAACCGCCGTTTCCCTCTCCGTACCGCTGATTGTTGTGGCTGGTAAAGGATCCAACTGGGACGAGGCACACTAGGCACAATGTTGCTTCAATACATTTATGTAATTTAATTACAAAAAAGACTTGAATTTTACCCTACCTGATTTAAACTTAACAAGGTAGGGTACAGAGGTTAACAAATATGTGTTTCAACCTTTGCTTTAACCCCAGCTATTTGGCTGGGGTTTTTTTATATCTGAAAAAAATTTTGAACTTTTTGAAACCGCATGACTCCTACTATACGGTTTTTGTGTGTTTTCTCTGAAGTCCTGTTGCCCCGCCGATTAGTGCGGGGTTTTTTTTGAGGTTAAGCTTGTTCTAGACCAAGCCAAGTAGTGAGGGTTCTTTCTAGGTCAGGTAAGCCATTACGGTTTAATGAAGAAAATGTTTTCACCGTAACGTCACCACAAAATGCTAAAGCAGCTTCCTGAGTGAACATCAGTTGCTCTTTGCGTTTACCACTTTTCAACTTATCAGCCTTGGTTAGTAGCGCCAAAACTGGTATCTGAGCGCCTACAGCCCAGTGAATGAGTTCCTGATCTAAATCTTTGAAAGGGTGCCGTATATCCATCAAAACAACCAAACCTTTGAGTGATTCACGTTTCTGTAAATACTCAGCCAGTGCTCGCTGCCACTTCTTTTTCATTGCTAATGGTACTTTTGCATACCCATAGCCAGGTAAATCTATTAAGCGCCTTTGTTCGTCGAGTTCAAACACATTGATCATTTGCGTACGTCCGGGTGTTTTACTCGTTCGTGCTAAATTCTTTTGTCGCGTTAAAGTATTTAGTGCACTGCTCTTGCCAGCGTTTGAACGTCCGGCAAAAGCTACCTCAACACCAGAGTCTGGCCCTAAATGTTTTATGTCAGGTGCGCTCAATGCAAATTTGGCTTGAGTAAAATAGGTCATTAGTCGCTCTTAAAAATTTGTCTTTAGTGATTTTGACAGGTGTAGTTTATCTATATTGACGAATAAATATTACACATTTCCTTGGAAAAGGTTTTTCTGTGGTGTGAAACGTGTAAAATGTCAATGTTATCACGCTTTTAGGGTAACAATTCACCAGTGGAAGAAATGATTTATGAAAAAACTTGGTTTGCTATATTGCTTTGCTGTTCTTTCGGCTAACGCGGCGTTTGCTCAAGAAACTACAGCTGGCGACCCAGAAGCGGGTAAAGCGAAGTCAGCTGCCTGCGCGGCCTGTCACGGCAACGACGGTAACAGTATAATTGACATAAACCCTAAAATTGCCGGTCAACACGCATCATACTTGGTCAAGCAATTACAAAATTTTAAAACTGCGTCACAAACAGGCGGAGCTGAAGGTCGAAACAACGCAGTGATGAATGGTTTCGCGGCCGGTTTATCTGAACAAGATATGTTAGACATTGCGGCCTACTTCTCTAGCCAAGATATGACGCCTGGTGAAACGCCAGAAAATATAATTGAAGCAGGTGAAGCACTTTATCGCGGCGGTGATGCAGATCGCGGTATTACAGCTTGTATCGCATGTCATGGTCCACGAGGTAATGGTATGGGCTTGGCTAATTTCCCAGATATTAGCGGCCAACATGCAAACTACACTAAATCACAATTAGAAATGTTTCGTAAAGGCGATCGCAACAACGATTTAAACGGTATGATGCGAGATATCGCAACGCGTTTAACAGACGAAGATATTGAAGTTCTTTCTCAGTATTTAAGTGGTTTACATTAGGTCGTCAAAAAGTTGTCATCTTTTTATGTAAAAAAGTTGTAATAAAAAAATTTTGCTGTATTCTACATTGCGAACTGAGGTTAAACGCGCTCTCCAAGACCAAAAACAATATGAGCCGTTAACAAAATCTCAAGGTTGGAAGAGTCAATAAAGTGTCAGGAAGACCCAAAACAATATTATCACTCTGTGAACAACAATAAAAAGTAGAGTGACCAGGATGGTAATATAGCACACAGAAGTGCTCAATGGGAGAAGTGTCAAACGGCACTCATAAACAAGGTGATGGCTAAATGCTTTCACCTTTTTTCTTTTCTGACGGTCTATAAATTTTAATGCCCTGCCCGCTCTGTTCAGCGACCCAAGTCGACTTATTTTATACCGATAAAAAACGCCGTTATTTGCGCTGTAATGAGTGTCAGTTAGTTTTTGTTCCTACCGAATTTTTACCTTCTGTTAACATTGAGCGTGCAGAATATGAACTGCATGAGAACAATGATGATGACTTGGGTTACCTGAGATCTTTAGACCGTGCTCGATTACCTTTGTTGGATCGGATCTGTGCGCCTGCTATTGGACTTGATTTTGGATGTGGACCAAACCCGGTACTTGCGCGTCGACTCGAACAAGACGGATTTGAAATGCAAACCTATGATCCCCTATTTAGCCCAAAGCAACCACGCCGGCCACCACAAGGATTTGATTTCATTATAAGTACGGAAGCAATCGAACATTTTCACAGCCCTGCTAAGGAATGGCAGCGATGGCTTCAATTACTAGCACCTAACGGATTGTTAGTCATCATGACCAAACGCTGGTTGTCTTTTGATAAGTTCGCAAACTGGCACTATAAAAATGATCAAACCCATGTCAGCTTCTTCAACTTAGAAACGTTCGAATATTTAGCTAAGCGCGATCAATTTGCATTAGAAGTCATTGGTGCAGATGTTGTTTTGTTGCAACGACAGGGTGCGGTATAATCTCGGCATTATATCACCCGACTCAATTAGTAATGGCACGAGCAAAAAAATCACGTAAAGGCGGGCCGATTGGCGCTGCTAAGACACCCAAAGACGGACAAGGCAAATCCCAGCGTTCTCAGCCATCCATGCGCGTAAAGAAACACAAAGGTAAGTCACCCGGCTCACGTCACAATGTCGAGACCAAAGCTAACGTACCAAGTCAACAAAAATCAATAAGCGACAAACGTGTCGGCAGCACAAAGCCGATACCGCTGGTGGTTAAGGAAAGCGCCGAGCCAGTACACAAAATCCAGAAGCGCAAATACGCTACGCCAGCACAAGAGCTAGCTGCCCTTGAGGCTAACGAGCGCTTTAACCGATTACTTGATCAACTAGAAGATGACGCTGTATTGAATGACGACGATCAAGCCTGGATTAATAGTCAGCTCGAGAGACATCAAATACTGTGTGAACTACTTGGTATTAAAGCAAGTGAAGAAGAACAGGGCACTGATCCTTTTGCGCAGTTAGACGCTATCCGTATTGACGATTTCAAAGACTAGTACAATATGCAAATCCTTTTGATTGCTTTCGGCCTAACCATTATCGCCAGCCTAGGTTTCTATGCTGGAAAATTGTTGTTTCAATTAAAGCAACAGAATGAGCGCCAACAACAGGCTCGACAAAAGCGTATCGATAGTATTACGCAAAGTGTTCAAACTATAGCTATGGCCATGGAACAACAGCAGTGTGATTTATCAGAAGGTGCCATTCGCATTTGTAATTTGCTAGCGGCATTGCCGATAGTCCCGCAACCTGACTATCCAGCGCTCTACCCTCG
>CAXRGW010000136.1:0-52976 GCA_964230255.1 Alteromonas sp. | reverse complement strand
GCTAAGCGGCTTTGTTGAGAATAAGCACGGAAATCAAACCTTGGACTTTGCTAATCCCGAGGCCGTTAAATTACTCAACAAAGCGCTGCTCAAACATAATTACAATATTGATTTTTGGGATATTCCCGAGGGCTTTTTGTGCCCCCCCATTCCAGGGAGAGTGGATTATATCCATTACCTGGCAGATCTGTTGCAATCAACGTTGGGTGAAACAGTTGCTCATAAGAACGTAAAAGTCTTGGATATAGGAACGGGTGCAAACTGCATTTATCCCTTGCTGGGTTATAAAAGTTACGCCTGGGAGTTTGTTGCAACTGATATAGATACTCTATCAATTAACACCGCGAAACAAATAGTTAATGCCAATAAAGGCTTATCAGAAGCCATTGAAATTCGTCATCAAAAGCAATCCGCGCAAATCTTTCAAGGCATAATCAAAGCGTCTGAAAAGTTTCATCTCACTATGTGTAATCCACCGTTTCATAACTCACCTGAGCAAGCGGCTCAAGGGAGCGACAGAAAGTGGCGTAACTTAAAAAGAGACGATCAGGCAAACCAGCATGGCTCACCTTCTCTTAATTTTGCAGGTCGCTCTAATGAGCTTTGGTGTAAAGGGGGAGAGCTTGCATTTATTCGCAAAATGGTGAGAGAAAGTCGACATTATGGGCAACAAATCGCCTGGTTTACAACGCTGGTTTCAAAGAAAGACAATTTGGGTCAAATTAAGCTCGTCTTAAAGAAGAGCCCTGTAGAACAAGTGAAAGTCATCAAAATGGCGCAAGGGCAAAAAGTTAGCCGTTTCATTGCCTGGAGCTTCTTAACACCTGAACAACAAAATAGTCTTTTTTATTAAGCATAAAAGTGCTTGGCGCGACTAGCAAGTAACTCTAATACCATTCTTACTCTTCTATCCTTTCGACTAGGAAATCTACGGCCGCCTTTACTTTGGGCACTAAATAGCGCTGCTTTTGATAGAGAAGGTATATGGCCAATTCTGGATTTTGACTAATACGAAGTCCGGTATTGAACTCCAGTTCCACTAAATCACCCGCGTGTAAATAGGGTTGTAGTGACCAGCGTGGAGCCATCATAATACCTCTTCCGGATAGCGCCTGAGCCGCTAACCATTTATTATTATTTGAAATCGCCACGGCTGGGGCCGACACGTCATGCCATTCACCATCAATCTCGCAAAGCCACGGTGTAAGGCCTTTAGGCGTTCTAAAATACACCCCTTGATGCTTTGGTAATTCAAATACGTCTGAAGGTTTACCCCATTGGGCAATATAACCTGGCGAGGCAACCGGAATAAATTGATTATTCATAAGACGGATCGCTTGTACACGTTCATTCGGCGCATATCCGCCTCGAATGGCCAGATCAACCTTATCTCTTCCAAGGCTAGAGAGTTCATCACTAAGTTCGATATCTAACACTATTTTTGGATGGAGACGCTGAAACTCCTCCATTAGCGGTAGTAATATACGTTCACCAAATCCAACCATACAACTAATATGTAATTGTCCCATAGGCGCAGCCTGATAGTTACGCACGGTTTCGTCACTTTGCTCGATTTGAAATAAGATATTTTGCACTTGCTTAAAATAGATTTGACCTATTTCAGTGACTTGTACCGAGCGCGTGCTGCGTTTCAGTAAGTCTGCCCCAAGGCTTCTTTCTAAGTCTGAAATTCTGCGGGAAAGTGAAGAAGGGGGAACCGAGAATTCTTCTGCTGCTTTGCTAAAGCTTCCTAATTCCACCACCTTACTGAAGTATCGCAATGCTTTTAGTCTATCCATAGCGGTTTTGCTTAGGGCTTAACTTTTGTCAAAAAGACAATAATGAAACCCATTTTGGCCTATATATTATGTTACTTATATTAGCAATAATGTGCTGAAGTAGAAATTAATACAACTTTAAAACAGACCAAAGGGACACTTTATGAAAACCTACACCCGCATTAATCTTGCTGCTCGTCCAACTTCAGTAGCGATCACGCCTGAGTTGTTTGAAGTGGTTTCGGAAGAAGTTCCAACGCCCTTAGACGGGGAAGTGTTAGTGCAGCAAACCCATATGTCGCTTGATCCAGCGATGATTGGTTGGATGAGCCCGGATCCCGAAAGCTATATTCCACCAGTTGCCATCGGCGAGGTCATGCGTTCTTCCGGATTGGGTGTGGTTGTGGAAAGTAACCACCCTGACTTTTCCGTTGGTGACAGAGTGCAAGGTATGACTGGCTGGACTGAGTATTTTATAACTAATGGCGCAGGGCTGAACAAAGTACCAGAAAACCTGGACGCAGAAACCGCCCTCGCCGTCTTTGCTTTACCGGGTTTGACAGCAACCCAAGGGCTATTCGGATTTGGCGACCCCAAAGCCGGAGAAACCATTGTGGTAAGTGGTGCAGCGGGGTCCGTTGGTGCGATTGTCGGGCAATTGGCAAAGGCCGACGGCTTAAACGTGATAGGTGTCGCTGGTGACAATGAAAAGTGCGAATGGATTACCGAGGAACTAGGTTTTGATGGCGCAATCAACTATAAAACCGATGATATCGCCGCGAAACTGGCAGAACTAGCACCGAATGGCGTGGATATTTACTTTGAAAATACCGGCGGAGCCGTTCAGCAACATGTGTTTAATGCTATGAATGCTCATGGCCGGATTGTTGTGTGCGGCATGATAGCTGACTACGGTAGCGCAGTGCCGTCGCCCGGTCCAAACTGGATACCTTTGATCAAAAAGCGCATCACGATCCGCGGCTTTGCCATGCCTGATCACTTTTCTGATGTGCCACAGCTACTACAGAAGCTAGCGCCTTATGTGATGCAAGGTAAAATCAAGCACCGCACACATATGTTAGAAGGGCTAGAGTCTGCCATTGACGGCCTGAACCTGTTTTTTACCGGCGACAATCGTGGCAAACTAATTGTGAAGCTTTAAAAGTCAAAAACTCCAGTTCAATTCGAGCTGGAGTTTGCTTTCTTCGCTTGCCTTTAGACTGTTTAATTCCACCAGGCTAAGTGAAGGAATGTTAATCCAGAAAGAAATATTCAATCGTTTTGCTTTCGATGTTCGCCAGGTGTTTTCCCCGTCAGGCGTTTAAATCCGCGACAAAAACTATTGGTACTGGCGTACCCCAAACGCTCAGCTATCAAGCTCATAGGCATATCACTGTGCCTTAATAATGACATGCCCAAACGCACACGTGTTTCGTCTATTAACCGTTGAAAATTGGTTTGCTCAACAGCTAAGTTACGTTGCAACTTACTTTTACTCATATGCAAACGTTGCGCTATATAGTTGCTGTTACACAATTCCTGTCCTAGATATTGTCGGATCAGCTTGGCAACTACTTTGCTAAAATCGCCGTGTAATTTCTCTTTCGCAAGCTTGGCCAAACCCTCTTGGTGCAATTCAGACATCTGCGTGTCGGCAGTGACAAGGGGGATGGCCAATTGTGAATATTTGATACGGACACTGTTTTTTGGCTTATGAAATCTCACAGGGCAATCTAACAATGCTTCATACTCCTTGTGAAACATCATCTCTTTTCGAGTAAGTTCAACAGCCTTGAATTGAATGCCATTGCGGGTAAGCCAGCGAAAAAAGCTCAAAAAAGTCATAATAGAAGCATCAATGGACAAGGGGCTGGCAGGTAACTCATCACCAATATTATTGAGCACAACTTCCACATCGTATTCATGCTCAATGATCAAAAAGTCCAAGGCCTCCGCCAGTAAGTGCTGATGATTGAGGAGTATACGAATACTGTCACCCACATTTTGACTGGACATCATAGCCCAGGAAACAACACCTATACTGCCAGGCTTTACGCTTTGCCCAACCTTCAACCCCAACAGGGGGTCATCGCTCATTTCAAGAGCGACATTCCAAAGACGTGTCATGTCATCTTGAGTGATCTGCGTTAGCTCAGGTTCGAGAAGTTGAATCCCAACTTTCTGATTTAGCACACTTACGTCAAAACCTGCGTCCCGCATGTAATCAATAAGAGTTTGGTACCAACCGAACTGGGTAAACTTTGACATGACTTTCCTAATACGGGGTTGTATCGTTTCACGGCGGCTAACAACGACTAGTTATTTAGCGTATACCTCTGTTTTGCCAACTCTAGCTTCTGGGTTAACTGCCCTGTTGCAGCATCTTTTAACATAATCCAGTCACTCAAAAAACTGTATAGCGGATACTGAAACGTCGCAGGCTTATTTTTCTCAAAAAAGAAATGCCCTATCCAGGCAGGCCCGTAACCCATTACAGGCAAAAGCCATAACAAGGCCCAAGATTGTGTGACGATGACTCCAATGGTAAATAAAATTACCAAGGAACTGCCAAAATAATGCAAGCGACGACACTGAATGTTGCCATGCTCGGCAAGATAATACGGATAAAAGTCTCTAAAGCTGTTGAACTTGTTGTGTGTCATAGATTAAATCTCCAGAGTAAACTCAAACGGTTTCATTAGTAGTCAGCCAATCGGCAATCCCTGCATTCACGATGTCGGGCTGTTCACGATGTAAGAAATGACCGGTGTTGTTAACCAACTGCCAGTTAAATTGGGCTTCAGGGGCGAACAAATCAGTTTGTCTTGGAAGCATTTCCCTGCGCATGTCTTGCTGACCACATAGCACTCTGGTGGGCACCGATATTGTATTGTTTAGTCGATCCCAAATGTGACTTAACTCTGGATCCCGGTATTTGCTCTGCAACGCCGCTCTATAATAAGCCAAGGTATCGGTAACACTTGTTCCCTGCAACATCGTGGTGACAATGTGATCGATGTGCTGTTGATCCGCGCTGTTCTTTCGACCGTCAGTTGAATGAGTCCAAACACGCCACAGCCATTTTAGAAATTTACCCTTACGGGCGTTGATCAATAACTCGGGGATACCTGGCACTTGAAACAAGAACCAGTGAAAAGAACGGAACACATGCTTTGGTGAAGACTTTAGTGTGCGCATTATTTCCACCGGATGAGGCACGGCTAACAAAACCGCGCGCTTTACAAAATGTGGAAATGCGCCAAGAATTCCATAGCCAATTGCGGCGCCCCAATCCTGACCAACCAAATACGTCGGTTTACCTTCGTTTAGCACTTGAATGAGTTGCGCCATGTCGTTGGCAAGCGTTGCGCGATCAAAATAACTGCCTGAATTCGTTTTAGTAGGCAAATAACCTCTAGTGAAAGGTACAATAACGCGATATCCCTGCTGACTAAAATAGCGGATTTGATGCTCCCAAGAATAGGCATTATCGGGGTATCCGTGTATCAAAAGCAGCATGGGGCCTTGCCCCGCTTCAAGGTAACAATACTCAGCATCGTTTACCGTACAATATTTATGCTCAGCATAATCAATGTCATCGATGATTGAATGGGAATATTCGAGGGACTCTGACGCTCGGTCCATTTTTGCAGCAGGCATGGCTTTACTCATTTCATCACCTATTTTGAATAAGTGATTAAATAATAACCGCTAATGGACCTTAATTATGATCTTAAGTGGTCAATTTATTATCTTTTGAGGTCAATATACACCTTCTACTCGGTACGCTGGTACATCCTGACATAGTCAATTTCCATTCGCTTAGGCCAAATATTAGGATCAACCCCCTGAGCACCGCCCCAATTGCCGCCAACAGCTATGTTCAAAATAAGGTGGAAAGGTTGATCGTAGGGCCATGACTGCCAGCCCTGCCCTTCGTTAGCATAGGAAAACATAACAGCATCGTTAACAAAAATATCAATGCGCGTAGGCGTCCACTCCATTGCATAAACATGAATCTCATCGGTTACGGACGAATCCCATAAAGCACCTTTGCGCTGCTCCGAGTTAACCCAATAATACGCTTTGTTATGAACCGTTGCCCAGATATGGCCGGTGTCAAACCCTACATGCTCCATAATGTCGATTTCACCAGAGTTAGGCCAAGCATCACAACCGGCAATCCAACCCGTCGCCGCTGTGCAGGTTGTAGCGTAAGTAAAAAAATCCGAAGGCATCATCCAGATTGCTGGCCACGTACCGCGTCCATCAGGTAATTTAGCCCTGACTTCAACTCGGCCGTAGAGTAAATCTCCCTTGCCGCGGCTATGAATACGGGCAGAAGAGTACTCATCATCCATATAGAAATCTCTGCGCGCTTCAATAATAAGCTTACCGTCTTCAACCCGAGAGTTTTCTGTTCGTGAAGTATATCGTTGGAGTTCGTTGTTCACGTTTCCAGGCGCCCAGTTTTCATGGGTCCATTTACTTGCATCAACAGCGCCGTCAACGTCAAACTCGTCCTGCCACACTAACTCCCATGTTGATTCGGTGGGCTGACTTCTAACAATCAACCCTGCTACTGATGCATCATTAGAAAAATCGATATCCAAGCTTCCATCGGTAACCTCAACGCTGTCGATAGTTAAATCGTAGTTCGAATTCCGCTTGCCATCACGGCTGGCTACGATATTGACATCACCGAAGCGTTGTTGGCCTTCAATATTAATATTGAAATTGGAATTTCTATTATTAATTTCCGCCATCATAACAGTTACAGCGTATGTGCCATTTTCCATCGACTGACGGTAACTCAAACTACCCGCGCGCTGGCTTTGGTATAGGGTCCCGTCCGGTGTTCCATTAATTGTTGCCTGCGTTTCTATAAGCGCGCCGCTCGTAAAACCTTCATCAGCTACATAGCGGATCCCAGTAGTAGCGATGTATTCTAGGCCTCCGACATTAACCGCCTTTAATACATTCGGATTGGCACTTAAATCTCCGGTCATGTGAATCAATGCGGTTGATTCAATGTCAGAATTTGCGATTGACGCATTAACAAAGATCGCAGATTCCGTAATATTACCTGACGCTGTGAAGAAGCCATCACTGTCGATTTCTCCTTGCGAAACATTCCATGTCAGGTTTTCTAATGAAGTGACATCAAATTCGTTACCGAACTGGTCCACGCCAGCTAAAGTAAACTGCTCTGAAGCATTGAGATCTACCAGTGCATTAGCCGGCGATATTCGGATAAAGGCTAATTCCGCCTCCACTTCATCAAAAACAAAATAATCGATATTGGCAATACCCCCAGAACCACCAGCACCCTCAATATAGATATCGTGAACGCCGTCAACTTCCTGCTCTAAAGTAGTGATTTGCAACTCATAGTTTGACCAGCCATTCGTCGACTCAACGGTATGCTCAGCGAGTAAAGCCCCTGTTAACGAGTCAAGGCGCACACGAATAGTGCCTCCGGCATATCCGGCATCCACTGCAAGGTGAAAGGCTATTGAGTTATGGCCACCTCGTCCAAAGTCGACCCCTTCATATTTTAACCAGTCATCGGGATCAAAAAAGCCGATCCCAGCACCTTCAAGCTGTGTGCCAGACTCTTCTGCATAAGATTCTGCCTCTATTCTTACTGGCTCTGCTGTTTGTTGCTCTGGAGCTGGCGGTGATGTTGGCGGCGGTGATGGAGGTGTTGGCACTACTGGATCCGGCACACTTGTGCTTGAGCCGCCACTGCCACCGCACCCGCTCAAAGTTAATGTAATAAATGAAACCGTTGCTGCAATTAGGAGACTTGATAGACCAACGGTATTGGGACGAACCTTATTTTTGTTGGGCATCAATTTCTCCTATTGGTTTTACATCACGTTATCAGGAAACACATAGTAAACAACGCCACACATTTTATTGCACTGAGAATGTGCTGTTATTACTTTGTGATACCTAAATAATAACCGATACAGACGTCATTGTAAGCTTATACAGTGCAGGGGAAACTCCCGCGATTCAAACTACGCCCCTAATGTGCGAATAAGCCGAGAAGCGAATCCCTGCGAGCAAATAAAGCGCGGCAGGAAATTATTTAAAACCTTTTGTGTAAAGCAATTCGCTTTTGAGTCCCTAGAACAGCTATCAATCCAATCAACACCACTAATTCTTCTCTATTCAAAAGAACAATAACCCTCTTTTGGGGTTGCACAGTATTATCGATGTAGGCCTATCTTTGGGAGCTGTTTTACATGAATGATAACGACGAAATTCAATTGTTTCGCGATATGGTGTTGCGTTTTTTGGAGCAGGAGATCCTACCGCATTACGACGAGTGGGAAGCCAATCACCATACACCACGAGAAGTATGGCAAACTATGGGGCAAGCGGGTTTGCTGTTGGTTGATTTACCTGAAGAATACGGCACTGCTGGTACGAGTTTTAGCGTCGCCCAAATGATCCAAGAAGAGATGTGTCGCCTCGGCTTGCATGCTCTTGCAACCGGCTATAACATTCACGCTAATATTGTTGCACCTTATATTCTGAATATTGGCAACGACGAACAAAAACAGTATTGGCTGCCCAAAATGGCCAGCGGCGAAGTGCTGACCGCCTTGGCAATGACTGAACCTGGTGCCGGTAGTGATGTTGCTGCTATGCGCACAACCGCTGTGCGCAACGGTGATAGCTATATACTTAACGGTTCTAAAACCTTTATCACTAATGGCAACATGGCTGAGATGATTATTGTCACGGCCAAAACTGACACTAAAGCCGGTTCCAAGGGCATTTCTTTATTTTTAGTCGATACGTCGTTACCTGGTTTCTCCACCGGTAATCCGATTCACAAGATTGGCCAACACAGTAGTGATACTGCCGAATTATTTTTTGAAGATATGCGCATCCCAGCAAACGCGCTTTTAGGTATTGAAGGTCAAGGTTTTGTGTACTTAATGCAAGAGCTACCAAGGGAAAGACTAGGCTGTGCCATTCAAGCCATCGGTCATGCCCAAGGCGCTTTGGATTTAACCGTTGAATACGTCTCTGACCGCAAAGCCTTTGGCCAACGCCTAGGTCAGTTCCAAAATACTCGATTCAAGCTCGCGGAGTGTCAGACAGAATTGGAGATGTGTAGAGCGCTGTTTGAAAAGCATATGGGTAAGTTCGCGCAAGATGAAATGACAGTCATTGATGCCGCAATGTTAAAACTGGCTGCCACTGAAATGCAATTGAAAATGGTCAACGAATGTTTACAACTGTTTGGCGGCTATGGTTATACCGATGAATATCCGATATCGCGTTTTTACCGTGATGCGCGAGTGCAGACCATCTACGCCGGTAGCTCAGAAATCATGAAGGAAGTGATTGCCAGAGGCATTTTAGGCCGCTAAGCAATAAACGTGGAGTGAATAAACGGATATGACTGTACTTATGATTTGTCTCGTTGTGTTAATTGTCGTACTACTTGGTTTTGTTACTTATACCGCGCTACGCGATAAGGCTATTCGCACTCGATCCCCTGCACGTGGCTACTTTACCAAAGTGTCCGGCGGCACGATCCATTGGACGGTCAAAGGCGATGGCCCGGCGGTAGTTTTAGTTCATGGACTTGCCGGTAATTTGCACAATTTTAGTGACTTAGAAGCCGCTCTGGCGACTAAGTATCGAGTCTATTGTGTCGATCGCCCCGGCAGTGGCCACTCTAAGCGCGCAGTTAAAACAGCACCAAATTTTAGCGCGCAAGCTGCGATGATTGCTGAGTGGATGGCAACAGAAAATATCGATAATGCGATATTTGTGGGGCACTCAATGGGCGGTGGTATATCGCTTAATCTAGCGCTGAATTTTCCTGAGAAAGTTCAAGGCCTGGCGCTGATTTGTCCGTTGACCGCGACACTTGACATCAAGCCAACACAATTCTTTACATGGTACTTACGCAGTAAAACTTTGCGAATAGCATTTGCCAAATGCTTTTCGCCGCTTATTCAGCGGCGCATTGGTCGCCGTCAAGTGAATGCGATTTTCAAACCGGAAAAACCGCCCTCTGGCTTCGCGCACCGCTATGGTGGCGCCTTGTCAATGCTGTCCAGCGCCTTTCTCGCGGCTAGCCATGATTTATCGGGTGCACAGCAGAGTTTACGCGAACAAATCCCCTGTTACAGCAAAATACAGTGTCCGATAAATGTGCTTTTTGGCGAAGGCGATCGCATTTTACCCTTCCGACCGCATACCGAAGTTATCGCCAATGCAATTCCACATGCGAAAATCACAGTAATGCCTCAACGCGGCCATATGTTGCCAATAACCGCAATTGAAGCCTGTGTAGCAATAATTGATGATTGTACCTTTCGGTAAAAGCCGCTAACGTGAACCTTTGACGGGATTAACGGCAAATACCAGAGAACAACATGGAAAAATCGGCCGCGATTGATTGCTTACTGCAAGTTGAATTATTTAACGATATCGACAAATCTGATATTGGCTTATTAGCCGATATCGCCCAACAGCAGCAACTAAAGGAAGGCGACTTCCTATTTCACGCCGGCCAACCGACCGACGCGCTCTATGTTATCGAATCCGGCAGCATTCAATTAATCGATACTGATGATGATCGCGAACACAGCCTGACCATATTCTCTAAGCACGAATTCATCGGCGAAATGATATTTGTAACACCTACTCATGCGCAGGCTTATTCGGCACGGGCGTACACTGATACAAAGATTTGGCAATTCGGTCGCGAGCAAGTCTTGGCGTTTGTGAAGAGTCGCGGTGATTTAGCCTTAACCATCGCTGCAACCATCTCGCAAATCATTATTCGTCGGATGGAGCATGCAAGCCATCGCTATGAAAACGTAGCCAAACTCTATCAATCCAGCGGTAACCGCACAGAGAAAGATTTGCTCGGTGAAAAGCAAGTACCGCATACCGCTTACTATGGCATCCAGACCTTAAGGGCACTGGAAAACTTTGATATCAGTGGGATCACGTTGAACTTTTACCCTGACGTGATCCGCGGGTTCGCCAAAGTTAAAAAGGCAGCAGCATTAGCCAACAATGATTTGCGAAATATTCCTGATGATGTGTGTGCAAGTATCTGTCAGGCCTGTGATGAAATAGCGATGGGTATGCTCCACAATCACTTTATCGTCGATATGATCCAAGGTGGTGCTGGTACTTCAACAAATATGAATGCTAACGAAGTAATCGCCAATCGCGCACTAGAAATTTTGGGACATCAGCGTGGTGAGTATAAACACTGTCACCCGAACAATCATGTTAACTGCTCTCAATCGACCAATGACGCCTACCCAACGGCGATGAAAGTCGCTTTGTTAGACGCCCACGAAGATCTGATCCATGTAGTACAGCAGCTGATTTTTGCGTTTGACGATAAAGCGTTGGCATTCGCGGATATCTTAAAAATGGGCCGCACTCAGTTACAAGATGCGGTACCAATGACTGTAGGTCAGAGCTTCAAAGCCTTTGCCTCAAGTCTACGTAACGAAATTGAGCGATTGAAAGTTAGTGCAGCGTCGTTTTTGAAAGTGAATATGGGGGGCACTGCAATTGGTACTGGATTAAATGCCAATGAAAAGTATCGCGAACGCGTGATCCAACACTTGTGCCGCGTGACTGGCAGAGAAATTACATTAGCCGAAGACTTAATCGAAGCTACTCATGATACCGGTGCCTTTGTCATGTATTCATCTGCGCTCAAGCAATTGGCAGTTAAATTATCGAAGATTTGTAATGATTTGCGCCTCCTATCCTCGGGCCCTCGCGCAGGATTAAATGAAATTAACCTACCGCCAATGCAGCCGGGCTCTTCAATTATGCCCGGTAAAGTGAACCCAGTGATCCCGGAAGTTGTTAATCAAATTGCCTATAAGGTGATTGGTAATGATTTGACCATCACGCATGGTGCAGAAGCGGGCCAGTTAGAGCTTAACGTAATGGAGCCGGTAATGATTGAAAGCGTTTTTGAGTCCATTGAGATCCTCAAAAACGGTATGCAGTCACTCGCTGAACGCTGTGTTGAAGGTATAACGGTGAATGAAGATGTATGCGAGTCTTATGTGAAAAACGCCATAGGCATCGTTACTGCGTTAAACCCGTATTTGGGCTACGAGACCTGCACCATGTTGGCCAAAGAAGCATTAGAGAATAATCGCAGTGTCTATGACTTAGTGCTTGAAAAAGAATTGATGTCTAAGGCATCACTGGATGATGCCCTAGCGCCAGAAAAAATGGTGAATTCTTAGAGGATATTTTTCGGGGTTAAACCCGGGCTGCCGGAATTGCTTTGTTCTGCTTG
Source organism: Alteromonas sp. (assembly GCA_964230255.1). Lineage (GTDB taxonomy): Bacteria > Pseudomonadota > Gammaproteobacteria > Enterobacterales > Alteromonadaceae > Alteromonas_E. The sequence continues at coordinate 40,877 of CAXRGW010000136.1, read as the reverse complement.
TTTAATCAGCTCATAAACTCGCTTATTAGCCGGTGCTTTGGTATTGGATATCTTTGCCAACTCCAAAATAGCACCTTGCAGATCAGCGATTTCAGTTTGTCGACCTCGCGTTAAATCTTCCCACATTGAAGAACGTGCATTTTCATCAATCGCCAACATGTTCGCGGCTACTCGCTCAAACAAAAAGTTAGGTAAGCGCAAAATCGTCGGCAACAACCCAACCGGTATTGGCAGTTCGGTTTTTGGCCGTATACACGCTTGATGCATTGCATCAAACGCCTCAGACTGACAAGTCGCTAATATCTTGCGCCAGTCGCGCTGACTTAGCTGTGCCTTGAGCGGAATATTCGATAACGCATTTAGCGCATTGTTTAGATTGAGCAAAATTTTGCCCCACAATACTGACTCTATATCGACGACCGTTTTTGCGGATAGACCATCAACCGTAAACAAATCAGCAAGGTCTGTATGACCTTTCTGAAGTACCAGTTCGCCGCCTACACCGCGATGGAAATGACCAGGGCCAGACCATATGACGTTGAATGGCACCATGACCGAGCGGATATCTGTATGTTCGCCCAGAACCGCTCGAATTCGATTTGCGTTTTTCACCCCGTTTTGAAAGCTTAAAATCGTTGCGCCTTCAGGGGCATATTTCGCTATATCACATGCTGCTTCAGATGTGCTTAGTGACTTAACCGCCACAATTATAATATCTGCATCTAACAGCACTTTTACGTCAGTGGTCATAACAACCGAATCAGGTGACAGATGACTTTTTCGCCCCGTAAAGTCAGTAATCGTCAAGCCGTGTTCCGCGACTTCATCAATGACTTTATGTCTAGCCAAAAAGGTGACATTACGACCTGCTTTTAGTAAGGCACCGCCTACCCAACAACCGATAGATCCCGCTCCAACAACTACAATCCGTGCATTTAAATCAACGCTGTTCTGCATCTTTAACCTTATTAATAGTGACGACTAAATACTCAAGTCTTGTAAGTTGTAATCGGTAATACTTGCTCGAGCATTTTGATCGAACACGAAAGATTCACCCGCCAATGGTGCGTACGCATAAGGAGTTTCTTGCGGGTATTGTTTTTGCCGCGCAGCAATCGCTAGCCCCAAGGGTTTAGAGCGGCTGTGAATAAACTCCTTGGTATACACCGCAGCTTCGCTGTGCATACCAGCACCCATTACATCCAATACTGATGCGCGGCGGTGAAAACCGAAATTAACCGTTACGCGAGTTTCAAATCCAGTGTTAGCAAATGATCCATGGACAATTTGTCTGTTACACATAACCACGTCACCCGGTTTACACACTAATGGCACAGCACCAGCTAATCGCTCACTGCCTTGTTCAGCCACCAATTTCTTGATATCGACTTTGCCTTGTTTGTGCGTACCTGGCAGCACCCAAACACCGTTTACTGCCGTACTTCCATAGACTTGCAGCATAAAGTTGAAACCGTGAATATCTTCATCAAAATCAGGGCTATCCCAATGAGTGTCGCCATCTTGGTGCCATGAAACAGCGGCGCCCAAACCTGGGTCTTTAAAGAAAATTGATTCGTGGAATGGGGCAAAATCTTCACCATTAATCGACGCCGCAATTTTAAGTAAATTGGGATTGGCGTAAGCGCGCAATGTGGCGTCAGAAAACTGGAGGTGACCGGTGAGAATAAACGGCGCATATTCTGGTGCGTCCATGGCTGCCTCGGGTTCAAACACCTTGACTTGATGACGACCATTTAACAATCCCGTTCCACCCAACGGGTCGCTTAGGGGTTTCGCCCAATTTAAGTTCGGCATCTTGCACTGAGTACCAAGCGCTGGTCGGCCTTTGGCATCCTCTGTAGCACCCGCAGTAACAGGAAAGTTGTCACGCATTTCATTGATCCCCGCGTCGAGATCAGCCAGTTCATCAAGAGAAACAACATTTTCAAAAATGTAAAAACCATGCTTTGAGTATGCTGCGCGAATTTCTGGATCCAGGTTTCCATCGCTATCAAATTTGGCTGGACCACGGTTGTTTAAAGCAAGAGCAGCATTGTGACCGTTGGTCAGATAGCGCGACATTGCTATGCGGTCTTCACCATAGTGAGCGGCACAAGAATCAATCGACAGTGTTAACGCACTTCGGTAACTGTCAGACAAAAAGTATTTTGCCGTAGTCGCGGAAAGCTGATTTTGAATAGTTGAATTCAGTTCTACATTTTCTTCGATTTTTGCCATCTTTTTTGTCCTTAGCTCAATTGTATTATTTTTATACTATACAAATTTTGCTTCCATGCAAATTTTAATTAAACAAAAATTTTACTTGATGAATCCTGAAGAGTGTTCATAGAATAACAGCGGGAAGATCAAAAGACTACATTATGACCGCGCAAATAATTGCTCCAGGACTCGCAAAACGGCTTGAAAACAGTCGTATTCGCCGAGACTTTATATTAGTGAGCGCCGCCCATTTGATTGAAGAAAATGGGATCGAAGCGCTCACACTGACTAAACTTGCCGATCGCGCAGGCGTCACTGTTCCAACCATTCAAAACCTAATTGGCAAGAAAGCTGAAGTACTTGATGTTTTAGTTGAAGAAACAATGCAGCAAGTCTCAGTGGTGGTTAGCCGGTTGGATTTATCCGATCCTATTCGGTTTGTTTTAACGCTGGCTGATGAACTGATCGGGTTACTAGAAACTGATGAACGACTGTTTAAAGCCGCCTTTATGACCGGCGAACGCACTGGCTTTTTTGACCATCAGAGTGAGTCGGGTATTTATCAGCGCTCGCTACACGTTGCCAACCATGTGTGTGTCCGTGCTCAAGACGCAGGCAAGACCGAGGGGATATTTGATAACGAGCAATTAGCCAAATCTTTATTCGCAGTACAACGACTGGCGAGGCAAGATTGGATGAATGGATACAGCGATTTGCAAGAGTACCGCTATCAACTGAAACACGGCATGCTAATGGTCCTATGCGCCGATGCCACTCCCGCTTTTAAGAGCGAATTGGTTTCTGTTATCAAACAGTTAGTGCGCTAGTTAGTTCGCACATATGCCTGACCGTCGTTCAGAGATTACACTCACTAAGGCTAAGATGATTTGGTCGTGTTTAAAACCAAGCACGCTTGCTGTAATAAATCAGTTTACGCCAATTAAAGACGACGTTGAGTTCGATACACTAGTAATAAGGGTGCTGTTCCGCGCGCTATCTAACGCTCCCGCTAAGAGCTTGTCAAAGCGCGATTGCAGCGGGTTAGCGAACAGGATAGTTGACGATCTTGTCACCTTATCTGAACTACCTAAAATGCCACAAAAAACTATAACGGCGTTGCAAGAGACCGTCACACAGCGACTGCTTATTTATCCTGATTGCGACGCTGATCAACCTGTATTTAAGTATTTGGATAACAATCAACCCAGCTTTTTTATCGTAGCTGACGAGGACGGCAATCCACCCAGCCAAGACAACACCAGCATGTATCGCAGCTATCATATAGCCGGCGATCTACCGCCCAAAACCTACCTTTTGAGCGACATTGCAACTATTTTCAAGGTTACATCAAGCGCTGCAAATTTGCTCGAAGTTACCTTCCCATTAGATGCCAGTTATTGGTATATCGATGCCACTATGCACCGACATCAACCTAGGCTAGATGACCCGCTACACAAGTATTTGTTGGTCGACCGATTTGATGTAAAAGCGCGTTATGACCTGAGCAAAATCCCACTCACGCGAAGGCGGAATTTAACCACTCTGATCCAGGCTTTGCCTGAATGTGTTGATAGTGTTGAAGATATTTAAGACTGGTTGCAAATTGCACTCATGTGGCGATTCATACTGAACGGCCACCCATCGACCACCATACAAAATTTCGATTAATCCGACAGGACCGTCCATGGGCCCTAGACAAGAGAGGCCTTGCTTATCACTAGCTTGAATATCAGCAAACACCGTTTTTAACACTTCATCACTAAGGCCTATTGAACCTTCTTCGCAGTGTTTCCTCGATATTGTTTCATTATAAGTAAGGGAAAAAGAAGACAAGGCAGAGCAATCTTTGATGCTATCCGGAGTAATAATAATCACACGCAAATCACCGACTAAACCATTAACAGACCATACTCTCAATTCATTCTCCGATTGAACGGATAGTGCGTCGATGGTCATGTTCTTGGCGAGGTTATTGCTATATTCAGCAAATGGATGGACAGGCCCTTTATCCGCTGAGCATGCTGTTATCAATGACGCGATTAACACTGTGAGAAGACGGTTCAAAAGGCGGTTACTTTTAGGTTTTGTGGTTGTATTACCACTTTAAAAGAATGTTTTGGATTAGCCTACCTATTAATAAAAAAGAGCGTTGCTTTCATGTAATCCAAAGACGAAAAACTTCTCCAATCGAAAAAACCAATTCAGTAAGGTTTCGACCGGCATGCCAATCCGCAATTAACGCCTAAATGAATAGTACTTTCTTATCAGCGCGTTCGCCAATGTAACAGTTTGCGCGCAAGTCTCTAATGACTTGTTAAGTGCAGATCAAGCCATTCAACAAATTACGGTTCCGGCAATAGTTGTTATTGCAGGAAAAGAGGTTGAGATAAGCTTTACAGTAAATGTTATCAAAGTCGGTGAAACGCTGGTGGTTTCAACTGCAGTGCCAGCGATTATAGATGCTGCTCGGTTTGGGATCCCCATTGAGAATTTAAATGCTCTGTCGCAAACCGTAGGCGGTATTCGATTATTCGACAAAGTATCCGTTTCGTTTTCTTTGGTGTTTGCCAAGTGACACTCGATTGTACCAACGAAATCCCGGCCTGCATTGAGGTGCCGGGATTTAGATTGAAGCTACAAATTGATATCTATTTATAAAGTTAATTGGACTTTTGTGCCCGTCTCAAAGTAAAACAAATGTTACAGCAATTTACATTTTGATAACAATGATAAAAGACAGAAAACTTGGAGAGATCCAACCGGGCTTTAAATGGGGTCCATTTACAGCAAGAATTCCATTCATACATTTGCGTTTATCGCTTACTGATTTACTGCAAGGCTTTGCGGTATCAGGTGCTACCGGCTTGGCGCTGGTGCCCTATTTCACCATGTTGCTTGGTTTATCGTTTGAAGAAGCGGTAGTAATGGCAATGATCCACAGTACCCTTATAGCATTTTCCTGGATGCTATTTGGCGACCCATACGCACCGGGGTGGCTAACTCCCGCTATCCCATTTGTTGTAGCCTTTATTACAGCACCTGCTTATATCGGCGACCACGTGGCTCAGTTTCAGGCGATGACCGCGCTGTCGCTCAATTTCGCGCTGATACTTATCCTGCTGGGAATGACCGGATTAGGGGCTAAGTTAATAAAATCGGTGCCCAATGTGCTTAAAGGCGGGATTATTTTGGGTGCTGCAATTGCCGCGTTTTTACGTGTAACCAAAGACGGCGATGCAGCCAACGTATTTCAATCGGCACCTATCGCTGGCACCCTCGGGGTAACCGTGTGTTTACTGTTTGCATTCTCCAAGCCGCTGACTGCTTTAGCTGCGCGTCATAAGGGCTTAGCAACGATCCTAAGCCTTGGTTTGTTGCCTGGCTTTATTCTGGCGGGTGTGACCGGTTTTTTTACTGGCGAATTAGAATTTAATATCCGCTGGGAAATATTAGATATCAGCGCTGCGGCTTCAGGTCTTTGGGCTAAAGCCTCGCCATTTGCGATTGGCTGGCCGCCACTGGATGTGTTTATTGCGTCTTTCCCGCTTGCCTTAATCACCTACATTTTATTCTTCGGCGATGTTGTTACCGGCAATGAAATGATTGAACAAGCGCAACAAGTCAGAACTGATGAAAAGCTAGACGTCAATACTAGCCGCGCTCATATAGCTACTGGATTGCGCAATGCTCTGATGGGCCTTACTGCACCATTTTTCAGTACCCAAGGCGTACTATGGACTGGGATCCAAGTTATTTTGTTAAAACGCTGGAGCCAAGCAAAAGATTCTAAGACATCCCTGTTTGACAGTATCGGCAGCTTTTATCTTCTCGGCATACCAGTGTTGTTTATATTGTTACCGCTAGTGACCCTAGTAGAACCATTATTACCTGTAGCATTGGCGGTAACTTTGATTTTAACTGCATTTGCCTGCGCAACGTTGGCACTGGCTTTGGTGAATGATGCAACTGAGCGCGGAGCGATGGTAATTACGGCAATGGCCTTTAGTTTGTTTGAGCCCTGGGCTGGCCTATTAATTGGCTTGTTCACTATTGCAGCCTTATGCGGACCATCAGTGTTTATGCCACAACGCAAAGAACAATGAGCTAGACCACTAGGGCGTGTTGATCTTTGCGGTACGATTTTTGTTTAAACTAGTGAACGTAGCATCCATGCAGCTTTCTCATGAACACTCATGCGATCAGAAATAAGTGCTAGCGAAGACTCATCATCAGCATCTTGCGCGACTTTGAGTACTGCACGACAGGTTTTGACTACGCTTTCGTGAGCAACGGTTAAAATCCGAACCATTTCCTCTGCGCTTGGCGTACCTTCAACTTCTTTCACTGAGCTTAATTCAGCAAACGCTTTATAGGTACCTGGGGCCATAACACCAAGCGTACGGATCCGTTCAGCAATCTCATCGACTGCATCTGCCAATTCGGTGTACTGCTCTTCAAAGAAAGCATGTAAATCACGAAAGCGCGGGCCGGTTACGTTCCAATGGAAATTGTGAGTTTGCAGATACAATGTGTATGAGTCGGCCAATAAGCGTTTAAGCCCTTCGGCAACTTCAAGTCTTGCGTGTTCACTGATACCAATATCGATGTTGTGCATATTTATCCCCTTGCCAGTCACTTTGTGATTTAAATTGATTAACTTGAAACGATAGCGATATTTTACACGGGCTAGGCTGCGCAACGATAATTCATTAAACCACTCGCCTTTATCGATTTAAACGATTAGATATTTATTTTTTAATTATTTTTCCTGAAATTAAAATTCAGGCTGTGCATCGCTCGAGTTATCACTGGCTTGTTCAGTGCAGTCTGAGTAAGCATTGTCTGGCTCGCACGGCTCTAACGTTAAGTTAGTAATCGATTGAATTGACTCAACGTAATAAACCATCGATTTCTCGGTCGTAAAATCATAAGCGAATACATAGTTTAGCGAAGTGCCAATGAGCAAAACCTGTAAAGACTCTTTGCTATCAACCAAAACAATCTCGACCATTTCCTCACGCTCATCTTTTAGATCTGCCGCTTCAATCTTGGCAAAGAAAAAAGTGTATGCCACTAACGAAGCTCCGATAGTAACAACGGCTATACGGCGGTTGAGGTTTTGGTCTTTCGGTGTCCAAAGAATTAGCATTACCAAATAACTATAGAAGGGCCGCCGGCCGTTCGGATACTTGACTAACTGTCGATTGCGAAAGTTAGCACCAACATCCGTCAGATATAACAAAAGTAATAAACACGAAAAGGTAAAAATAATATTCGGGTTCTTTATGGGGGTTGCGAGTATATCTTCGAAAGTCACGTATTTAATTATCTGAACATCAAACTCTGCATACAGAAAATAGATATACGCCATGCTGGTAAGCAACAACAAGATATAGGCACAAGTGATCGCAATGCCTGTGGATTCCTTTACAAACTTAAACAACTCACCAAATAGCGACACTTTTTCGATCACTGGCTCTTTTTTTTGCCCATCAACTACTGTCATTGCGATGCTCTATTGCTTCTCAGTTATTGCTATCAAAACGCTATCATTATCGACTGGCTGATACAACGCTTGTAGAGTTACAAAAGATGTCTCGGACAACTAAGACACAAACAACTATGGGTATGTATTTCATTATTCAGGATTTAACGGCAGATGAAGAATTGTTTGAGGAAAGTGCCAGCTTTTTACGTAAGACCCAAGCGTTTTGTGAGCAACACAATATTGATGCAACTTTTTTAAACAGCCATGATTTCACCCCGATGGCTACTATTGCTAAAAAGAGCCCGCAGCAGCAATTGCTAATCAACTCGTCCAGATTGCTAAGGTATTCAAAGCATCACTGGAGCTGGGATTAAGTGGTTTTAGTGATCGCAATGCAATCGCGTTTTTCGAGCGGCTTTACAAGTATTGTATTGAACAACCGAAACACCTGATGACCTGTTACACCGTGTACTTAGCCCATTTGCTAAGACTTAAAAAATCTTCCCCGGATTAAGAATATTATTCGGGTCAAATACGGCCTTGATCTGCTGCATCATTGTAATTTCGTCGCTGCTGCGATTAAGCGCCAAATAAGGCTTTTTATCCAGGCCGATACCGTGTTCTGCTGAAATTGATCCGTTTAGCTCCGCAAGGGGTGAATACACGTATTGTTCCAATTTGTCTCTCGCCGCTGGCAAATGCTCACCCAAAGCAATCGCTAAATGAATATTGCCGTCGCCAACGTGGCCAAAGGTAATTACTTGGGCATCCGACCATTGTTCCTGCAACGCGTGCTGAAGTTCATTTACATAGTTATCAATGTGTTTAAGCGGTAAGCTCACATCAAACATAATACCATTGGGGAGCGCGGACATTAGCGTTTCAATATCGTCGCGTATTGACCAAATTGCCGCTTGCTGTTCTAGCGTACTGGCGATTACCGCATCCATACATAGGCCTTGTTCAAACGCTTCACCAAGCATGGCTTCGAAGTTATCTTGATCCGCTTGGGTATTGGTACCTGTACATTCGACAATTACGCTAAAAGCAAAGCTATCGGAAAATGGCGCTTTGTGGCTAGGGTTGTTCGCTAGGATATGGTCATAAAAACTTTGCCACATCACTTCGAAGGTGCCCAATGATTGTCCGGCGCGCTGTTGTAAATACACCAACAATTGTAATACTTGGGCATAGCTTTCAACCGCCAACAAGGCGCAACAATGTGTCAATGGGCGCGGTCGTAAACGCACCAAAGCTTTGGTCACAATACCCAAAGTTCCTTCTGCACCTATAAACAATTGCTTCAGGTCATAACCGGTATTGTTTTTTAATAACGGTCGCATTGACGAAAGGATCCGCCCGTCGGCCAACACAACTTCCAAACCGAGAATTTGCTCTCGCATCATGCCAAAACGCAAGACTTCAGTGCCACCAGCATTGGTCGATATCATACCGCCAATAGTCGCAGAGCCACGTGCACCGAGATCAACCGCAAAGTGACAATCATTGTCTGCTGCCGCTTCATGCAAAACTTGCAAGGGTACACCCGCTTCCACAACGGCAGTTTTTTGGATGGGATCGAGCGCAATAATTGTATTCATCCGCTCCAGAGATAAACCAACTTCTTCAGCATTAGCTTTGGCACCATTGACCAGACCGGTTAAGCCGCCCATCGCCACGACATTTACTTTTTGCTCATTACAAATCTTCAACGCCGACGCCAACTCTCCAGCACAAGCAGGGCGCATGATTGCCAAGGCAGGATTCGGTGAATTATCTAGCCAACTCGATGCGCGCTCGCGCACTTGATTGCCCGTTAATAACCCTGAGTTACCCAGTACCTGTTCAAGTTGGGTTAATAATCCCTGCATCTACTCACTCGTTGCTTCTGTTTGATCTGGTTGTTCTGTTTCTTTAGAGTCTTGGGCACCTTTAGCGTCTTCTTCTAGATCAAATGGTGACTGGTGGACGGCATTGGTTAGCACACAAGGTTTAACTACGAACTCATGTCCCGAGCGTTTGTCAGAATTCTTCCGAATCAGTAGAACGTGTTCTTCACCAACAAACATCGCACGCTGATCATCTTCTTTTTGGCATTCGGAATATTCAAACGCTTCGAAGTTATAAACAAACCCAGCAATTAATCGCTGGGTACTAAAGTGTCCAAAACCAGGTATCTGGTCACTACTCTCGCTATTAGCCACATCGTGCTCAACCTGCACAATCTGGATATTAACATCGCCAAACCATTTCCCGTAGCGCTCTATCAAGCTAACGGAAGTAGTGAACATAAAGGGGATCAAGAACATTTTTAGCAGTACGGTGCGAGTTGGATAAACCATTTTTTGGTTGGCTAAATGAAACTTAAAACGCAACAAACGCAAGGCTAACTTAACGAATTGTGCCAGGAGTAAGAAAATGAAGTAAGCCAACATGATAAATAGGGTTAAACTTAATATCCACAACGGTGCCAATAGTAAGGTAACGAATCCTTTGGCGTAAAAAAGCACGGCTGGGTCAACACCGACGATCTTATTAAGCATTTGTGCAGCCGAGGCAACGGCTATATTGGTCACCATGATGTAAAACAAGATAAGCACTACACGGCCTAATAGTGATGACCAAATTTTGACAATTACTGGCCAAGTTTCTAATACTAAAGCAGCAAACGCTAGCATCCCGACAGTGTTGACGTTATCACTTACGTCACCAAAAATTGATGCTACGATTAAGTACAAGAATGCCCCAACATAAATACGCTGAGGCACATTTAATGTGGCGTATATCGCTTGAACCCTAGCAGCAAAGTTTTTTAAAAATTCCATTTGTGCAACATTGTGTAGTGAGACCGATGACTTACCAAAGATTAAACAGCCAAAGGACAGTATGCAACTGTCGATTGTGTAATTAGCGCTTCCTACGCAATAAGGTCTTATTCCGTTTGCTTTTCAATGTGGTGTAGAGCAGAACCACCCCACTTAACCACATACAGAATAGAACAATGCCTGCTGGCAGGAATACCCAAAGTTTCGCGAAGTCAGCAAACCAACTACCGTCGTGGACGGATTCAATGATATCTGAGCGCCGATAGGCCACCTGCAAAACGTCCCCAGATTGAGCATCGATTTGCGCTTCCCAGTCATTCTCGGCGACAACTTTTAGGATACCTTTGGCAGGCCGCACATCAACGCGCTTGATATCCCGCCACTGAGAAACATCGAGCTCAGGTATTGCAGCGGTGATTGTCAAAATACGCTCAAATGACAATTCGGGTTGAGTGCCTACACCAGAGAGTGTTGGTGGTTGCACCCAATCTGACTGCTTCTTTACCTGCAATAAGATCCCGCTGCCAAAAACAATAAGCGCAGGAATAAATATTGCCAACGCAAACCATAAATGCAGCTTTCTGCTCAATTGACGTAACTTTGGGTGCACAACTACAACTCGTAACCTAATTCATTACTGATCATACCGTGTAACCACAACATTCGATAGTTACCACCAGATTAAAAGTGATAATCGAGTTGTAGTACAAGCGCTCGACCTTGCGCAAAGGGAGCAAGATCATCGCGTGACGTGACATACAACCTATCAGTAATATTTGTAAGCCGCAGACCTGTCCGCCAAGAAGATTGGAAGTCATAGTCATAACCAATGTCTACAGTGGTCACTCTGTCAGTAGGCCGTTCGCCATTAACCACGTCGCCCGATGATTGACGATGCGTAACTGCGACAAATGCGTAACTGTTATCTCCGTAAGCTGCTAAAGACAAACGATGCTGATGCGGAGGAATATCGGCGATAAGTAGCCCCGCATCGTCTTCACCTTGCAACCATTGTCCGCTCATTTTAACTTCAGTATCAAAGTGCCCTAAGACAAAGCGCTTGCTGAATTGGTAATTGACCCCTTTTACACTAGCGCTACTTAAGTTTCGATATTGGCGCAACCTCTGCGATACATCAACCCGCTCAATGTAATCCTCAATCCGCTGTGCAAATATCGCCATTGAAAAAGTAAGTTGCGACAGTTGGTATTGCAATGAGAGCTCAATATTGATTGCCTGCTCTGTATTCAATTCTGGGTTGCCCAGAGTTTCTCCTCGCGGGGTGCTACCTTGGTAAAAGCGTTCCGTCAAACTCGGCACTCGATAACCACGGCTTATATAAGTTGCTAACGATAAGTGTTCTGAAGCAGCATAACGATAACCAGCAAAGGCGCTAAAGTTACTATCTCGCACGGCCATATTAGCCCGCTGATCGTCTTGGCGCATATGCGCGAGCCGCGCGCCAATGGCCCAGCTACCTAGTGCAGTTTTGCCCGACAAATCTGTAGAGCCATACATTTCCCACTGCTCGGCATCAATATTCTGTTGTATAGCAGTACTGGCATCTATCAAGCTAAAGCGTTGCTCGTCAACCCGCACGCCTAAACGGTTATCCAAACCTACACGCCAGCGCAATGCCAATCCGTTAGCATCGACATCATCGCTAATATGGAAACCACTGTTTAATGCTTCACTAGCCAATTGGTTGAGGCGCTGTTCTGGACGGATGATGTCCGTTTGAAGTTTCGACTGATGCGCGTATATCGTTGCATTGAACCAGCCAAACACTGCTTTGCCTAGCTGGTGATGATTAGTTGGATAAATCGTTAATCTTTCGAGCGGATCATGAGCACTTGCCTTACTGATATTATTAGCTTCAGATAACAATAAGATCCCTTCGCGAAGCAAACCAGAGTCCGATTGTTTGCGCAGCACTAGGCTGTGTTTTTCAAACTGGTCTTGGATTGGCTGTCCATCGCCATCATTGCTGTTATTGCTGTGTCGATAATTCAACATCCAGGAGAAATCACTGTTTGCATTACTACCCGCCAATAACACTTCACGATAATCGTTTGCCGGCCCAAAGCTGAGGCTTAGCTCAGTGTGAAGCGGTGATTTTAAAAACACGTCAACGCCACCGCCAATCGCTCCGGAACCTAGTTGGGAAGAAGCAGCGCCAGGGATTACATAAGCTTGTTCAACCATTGACGGCGACACAAACTCCATCGTGTTTCCAGCCCGTCGTTCAGTATGCACTGGCACACTTTCAATTAGGGTTTGGATCCGCCAGCGTGCAAAACCCCGAATATTCACGGTTTGAAACAAGCCACCCTGACCATTGAGGTTGATTGCCGGTGAATCCTCTAACAGCGTTGCTAAACTCGATGTAGATGTGTTGGTGTTGTCCAGTGCATTGCCATTTGGCAATATCTGCACAACAGCGCTGGCGTACTTCGGCGGGCTTGTAGTGACTTCAATGTGTAACCAATCGTCACTTTCGTCGGCAAAAGCAATGGGCACATACAGTGCAATTAGCCCACCAATTATCCGCATTGGCATCATCAAACAATAGTCACTTTAACAATATTAAACAGGGCTTTAGTGTAATGGGGTTTATCTTTGTTGCTTAACCACTTAACGTACATTTTGCTGCAACTAACGCTTCAAACTTGATGATTTTCTGTTTTCAATCTAGGTTGTGGGGTTTAAATAAAAAATAATCATACAAGCACCTCACCGGGGATCACATGAACTTGTTCAATAAAGTGGTACTGGCCGCAACGATAACTGCGACTAGTCTATCTGCTTTTGCTTCTAAGAAATCAGAAGACGAAGCAGTATTTAGTAATGGCACCTTTTCTTCATTTGAATGGCGTAATATCGGCCCTGCCTACATGTCAGGCAGAATTGCTGATATCGCCGTTGATCAAAACAATCCATCCACATGGTACACCGCTGTTGGTTCTGGCGGCGTTTGGAAAACCATTAACGCTGGTACCACGTGGACACCAATCTTTGACGGCCAATCGGTTTATTCAACCGGTGATGTCACCATTGACCCTAGCAACTCAAACATCATTTGGGTTGGTACTGGTGAAAACAACGGTGGCCGACACATCAGCTTTGGTGATGGTGTGTATAAGTCACTGGATGGCGGTAAAACATGGAAAAACATGGGCTTAAAAGAGTCTGAACGTATTTCTGACATTATCGTTCACCCAGAAAACTCGGATATCGTTTGGGTATCAGTGCAAGGTCCACTTTGGACGTCTGGTGGTGAGCGCGGCCTGTATAAAACAACCGATGGTGGCGAAACGTGGAAACGGGTTCTTGAGCCAGCAGACGAGTGGACCGGCGTAACATCGCTACTTATTGACCCTCGCAACCCTGACAAGCTCTATGCTGCAACCTGGTCACGCCAACGATTAATTGCCAGTTACGTAGGTACCGGACCTGGTGCTGGTATTCACACCTCGGATGATGGTGGTGAAACCTGGACCGAACTTAAAAGCGGTTTACCTAGCGGCAATATGGGTAAAATCGGTATGGCTATCTCACCGATGAAACCCGATGTGATTTACGCCACGATCGAAACTGACAATCGCGGCGGTGGTTTTTATCGCTCAGAAAACCGCGGCGCAAGCTGGGTTAAAATGTCAGATGAAGTCGGTGGTGGTACAGGTCCTCACTACTATCAAGAAATCTTTGCTGATGCGCACCAATTTGATCGCGTCTATATCGCTAGTAACTACAGTAAAGTCTCTGATGATGGCGGTAAAACCTGGACGCCAATTAGCACTGAGCGTAAACACGTTGATGATCATGCAATGGCCTTCCACCCAACCGACCCTGATTTTGTATTGATCGGTTCTGACGGTGGTATTTACATGTCACACGACAGAATGGCAACCTGGCGCTATATCGCAAACCTGCCGTTAACTCAGTTCTACAAGATTGCCGTAGATGATGCCGAACCTTTCTATACGGTTTATGGCGGTACGCAAGATAACTCAACCCAAGGCGGTCCTTCACGGACAAATCGCTCTGAAGGTATTAAAAACAAAGACTGGTTCTTGACCTTAGGCGGCGACGGCCACCAACCGGCGATCGAACCCGGTAATCCAGACGTGATGTATTCGCAATGGCAACAGGGTAATCTGACGCGTCGCGACCTAAAAACTAAAGAAAACGTCTACATCAAACCACAACCACGTCCGGGCGAGCCTGCTGAGCGCTTCAACTGGGACGCGCCAATCAATGTATCGGCGCACGACTCAGCACGGATTTACTTTGCGTCACAGCGCGTATGGCGCTCCGATGATCGCGGTGACAGTTGGACACCCGTATCAGAAGACCTAACTCAAAATGGCAACCGTATGCACCAACCGGTTATGGGCCGCACATGGTCAGTTGAAGCAGGCTGGGATATTTACGCAATGTCTGAATTCCACACCATCGCAAATTTTGCCGAGAGCCCTGTTGATGAAAACATCCTTTGGGTAGGTACTGACGATGGGTTGATTCAAGTGACTACTGACGGTGGCAAAAACTGGCGCAAGATTGAATTGGACGATATCAAAGGCATCCCTGCGACAGCCTATGTAAATGATATCCGTGCTGATTTATATGACCCGAATACCGTTTATGTAGCGCTTGATAATCACAAGTACGGTGACTTTAAGCCGTACCTCATCAAGTCGACTAACTTGGGTAAAAAATGGACCTCGTTGGCTGACGATCTGCCTGGCGACCATTTAGTTTGGCGTATCGTGCAAGACCACGTGAATAAGGACTTGCTCTTCATTGGTACTGAGTTCGGTGTGTTTTTCACTGTCGATGGTGGTGAACAATGGGTCGAATTAGAAGGTGGGATCCCGACTATTTCAACGCGTGATGTGCAAATCCAACGTCGCGAAAATGATTTAGTTGTCGGCACTTTCGGCCGCGGTATCTATATACTCGACGATTACGGTCCGTTGCGTTCTATAGACAAAGATGCACTTGATGAAGATGCCCTGCTTTTCGCTCCAAGTCGCCCAACCAAGTGGTTTAGTATGGATCGTAACCATACACGTACCGATGGTAACGACCGTTACGCTGCGAAAAACCCCGAACACGGAGCAACCTTAACCTACTATCTCAAAGACAGTCGCTTGACCGACAAAGACGTTCGTCAACAAGCTGAGAAGGAGATGGTGAAAGACGAAGACTATCCACTATATCCAGCCTGGGAATCAATCGAAGCTGAGAATCAGCAAGCCAAACCCGCTATTTATGTTGAGATCACTGATAGTCAAGGTGAAGTGGTTAATCGCCTTGCAGCTGCAACTAAGAAAGGTCTCCACCGTATCACTTGGGATATGACCTATGCGCCTTTAAGTGCTATTGCAAAAGTTAAAGAAGACGGTCAAGGGAACAGTATGATGGCACCTCCGGGTACTTATACTGCAACCTTGTTTGAGCGCGTTGATGGCGTTATTAAACAACTAGCAGCCCCTGTAGCCATAACACTAGAAGCTATCTTCAAACCGGCCTTACAAGGCCCTTCCTCGGCTGCGACGTTAGCCTTTAACCAAAGCCTAATGGCTGCGGATCGCCGCTTCTCATCGGCTAGCGAAGTGCTCAAAGCACTTCAAGCTAGCATGGCGACGGTCCGAGCAGCGATTAACAATACGCCTGGTGATATCAGTGAATTAGAGGCTCAATATGCGCAGCTCGATGCTGAACTACATAGCATTTACAATGCGATGTTTGGTTTGAAATCGCGGGATCGTATGGGTATTAAACCAGCCAGTATCTCGAGCCGCTTGTGGTTCTCAATGTCTGCTGCTTGGTCTTCATACGGCCCAACCGCACAGCACATGGAGCAATTCGGCTATGCCGAAAAAGGCATCAATGAAGTTGTAGCCCGAATAAAAGCGGTGCAAGACTCACAACTACCGGCACTACAAAACGCCATCATTGATGCAGGTGGTCCATGGACTGCGGGTGCAAGCGTTATTGCCGACTAGCTGACCAACATATTACCTAAGCCCCAAAGACGTGTTCCTTGGGGCTTTTTTTATATCTTACATTCAGTAGTTCTAGCCTTAAAAAGCGTAAGTGCTGTCTTATAAAGCACAAATCCGATATCATTTAATTGATACGTTATAACATATATATTGTTGTGGTTTATGCAACAACCTCGGAACCCATTAATTACTATGTCTCGACAGTTTTTCGAAAGTATTGAATCCTCCACTGATCAAACATCGTTTTCGCTCGATAAAATTATCCGAGAGTTAGCGTTTAATGACGACGGGTTAATGCCTGTTATTACTCAAGATGCGAACACTAAAGAAGTACTTATGTTTGCGTGGATGAATAAAGTATCTCTGGAGTTAACTATAAAAACCAAACGTATGACCTATTGGTCGCGATCACGACAAGCACTGTGGAAAAAAGGCGAAAGCAGCGGCCATACACAGGAGCTAGTCTCAATGTCTTTCGACTGTGATGGAGACTGTATTTTGTGCCTAGTTAATCAAGTTGGGCCAGCGTGTCATACTGGAAGGCCTCATTGCTTTTACTTGTTTGTTGATGGTGACAAGCAAACAGTAACCGTACAAGGCGATATGCCTAAGTAGCTCAGGCTTTTTGCACAATTCCCAAAGCGAACCAACAGCCAAGCCCTCATAATTCATTAGGAGATTAGTTTGTCGACACAAGACTTACCCGATATCACCTCTAATATAAATGCCGATACACCAGCGACGTTGTCGTGGGTTGGCATGGAAAATATTGCCGTACCAATTTCAATCCGAGCGCAAGATTATACGTCGCGCGCATTTGTAGCAAACGCCAATGTATATGTGAGTCTTGATAGCTCAGATGCTAAAGGCATTCATATGTCGCGCTTACACACCATTATCAATCAGTTGGCAATCATGCGCTGTGACAAAACCAATATTGATAAACTATTACAAGAGTTAATGGCCTCACAACAGGGGATCAGTGATAGTGCAAGACTCACACTGGGTTTTGATTTTCTGCTAAACAAGCCTGCGTTGCTCAGTGATAAAAACGGCTTTCAAAGATATGCGGTAAAAATTGATGCACAGCTAACACCTGATGGGATAAAAACAGTGTTAGATTTAACCATTCCCTACTCAAGTACTTGTCCATGTTCGGCATCTCTGGCCCAGCAGTTAACCGCTCAAGCGATTGATAAACAATTCCAAGGCAAACATATCGATAAACAACAATTACTGGAATGGTTGGAATCGCCAGCAGGCTCTATTGCAACACCGCATAGTCAACGTTCATATGCGTATTTGAGTTTAGTGCTTGGAGACAATGAGTGGCCAGAAATAGCGCAACTCATATTTGCGCTAGAATCAGTATTGGCGACACCAGTGCAAACAGCAGTGAAACGAATAGATGAGCAAGAATTCGCTCGACTTAATGCGACAAATTTAATGTTCTGTGAAGATGCGGCGAGAAAACTCAAAAGTAGCTTAAATCAAATGGCAGATATCATTGATTTTCAGGGCAAAGTTGAACATCAAGAAAGTTTACATGCGCACAATGCCGTAGCGATATTTAAAAAGTAAAAGCTGTGTAAGCTAGTGCTTGATATGAGTTTATTCTCGCGCAAATTGATAACAAAAAAACTTGTTATAGTGTTTCAAAGGCTTGCGTCCAAAATAGTCATTTATATTTGCTGCCTGAGGTTTCCAGTCCTACACTCATAGGGGTAATCTCTGCTGTTTTTCGTTTAATAATGGAAGGTTTGCATGCAAGAAATCCAAACTAAAGAGGAGCTTCTAGCCGCTCCAGACGATGACTACATGAATGATGCTCAACTGATATTTTTTCAAAACATGTTAGTTGAGATGAAAGAAAAGACTATGGCACATATTGATGAGCTAAAGGGCTCATTGGGCAAGCCGCCTGAAGTCAACGATGAAGTCGATAACGCTCAGTACGAAGAAGAGTCTCGGCTGATGCTGCGCATTCTTGATCGCGAGCGTAAATTACTAGTTAAAATTGACAAATCGCTGCGCCGTATTCGCGATGAGTCTTACGGCTTTTGTATTGAAAGTGGGGAGCCGATTGGCCTACCACGCTTGTTAATCCGGCCAGTATCTGAGTATTGTGCGGAAGTGAAACAGGTTAACGAAGGCAAAGAACAACACTTTTATTCCCAGCGTCGTTAGTTGTTCAACTGAGCATTAGCGCCTGATCTTACAGGCGCACTTTAAAGTCTCGTGATTAAAACCCTAATGGTACGCCAAACGCAAAGAATCCAATTAATAGGGCTGTCCACACCAGCATAAAGGCCACCGAGTATGGCACCATCATGATGATCAAATCACCGAAAGTAAGATCCGATTTGTATTTGCGCATAAAGGCTAGGATAACCCCAGCATACGTCATCATAGGCGTAATGATGTTGGTGGAAGAATCTGCCACGCGGAATGCCGCAGCAACGAGATCCGGTGTCATTTGCGGATTGACCTGATAAAGCATCGGGATAAAAATCGGTCCTAATAACATCCATTTAGACGTCAAGCCCCCAACGACTAAATTGATTACTGCCGTGGTAAAGATAAAACCGATGATCAATAAGATTGGAAACTCTTGTAGGCCTAAACTGGTTAAAAAGCTCGCACCTAAATAAGTGATATAAGTGCCCAAGCCGGAGTAGCCCAACAAACCTAAAAAGTTATAACAGAAGAAGGTCAGCACTAACACATATCCCATGGTGTTCATCTGTGCGACCATCGCCTGTACCACGTCCATCATGCTTTTAAATTTGCCGCTTGCATAACCAAAGGCGATACCAACGATGGTGAATACCAGTGTAATTAAAATGATTACGTTGTTTAAAAATGGCTTAACGGTTTGACCCGCTTCGTTGGTATAAGGCGCCAATGGACCTAAGCTCAAAGCTGCAATAATACCCAACGCAACCAACAATCCCCAAAACGATGCCCGCAGGCCGCGCTGCTCTTCTGGAGTCACGGAGAAATCGGACGTCGCAATATCATCTGGTACCTGATAAGGCATATTCTCTAAGCGCGGGGCTACAAATCGTTTTGTGACCCATGAGCCCAAAGCTACCAGCATAAAAGTGGACACAAAAATGAAATAGTAATGCATGGTCGCCGGCGTTAATGCTTTGCCATCAGCGGTCTCAAAAGGCACACCTTGTGCTTCCGCAAAGACTTTCGCATTCATACCCATTATCACATCGATGGGCGTACCTGGGATTAAATTGGCACTGAATCCGGCAGATACACCGGCGAAAGTCGCGGCCATGCCTATTAATGGATTCTTGCCCAAACCTGCGTACAACAACCCAGCAAGCGGAATTAAGATTAGATAACCCGCGTCGGTCGCAATGGAACTCATAATACCGAGGAAGATCAAAGCGGGGATCAGGTAATTCTGATTGAGACTGATGCCCATGCGTTTAATAACAGTTGTTAGTAAACCCGAGTTCTCAGCGACACCAACGCCGAGCATAACAATTAGAATAACGCCCAATACTCCATTACCAAAGCCCATCCAATTAGCCAAGATGGCATTGTCAAATATCCAGATAACGTTCTGCGTTTCACTCATATCTTTGATGGTGTGAACAATAGGCTCGCCGCTGGCGCCCAAGGTTTCAAATGTAAGCCCACCGATAAAGATCGTGAGGAGAAAACCGAATAACAGCAGCCACATAAATATGATCACCGGATCGGGAATTTTTTTACCTATTCGTTCTATTAACGAAAGCGTGCCAGCGGACTCACCGGCGGAGGGAGTTTGTTGTGTCATGTTTAATTCTTATAGTTTTAATACTGTCGATAAAATCGCTGATTACATTAAGCCATACTTGCAAATTACTCAACTTAGCGCGCCGAATAGCTGCTGCTAAGCAAATTCTGTTATGTTATATTGTAACGATACCAATACTATCAGACCTCGTATTAATGAAAACCCTAATTAAGTCTGCCACTACAACCTCACACTTACTCGGCCAAGCAAACGAAAGCTCTCAAACAGTTAACCTAGTTATCGAGAATAGTCTTATTGCGCATATCTCTTCACAGCCCCTTATCGGCGATTTTGATACTGAGATAGATGCCAGCGGCTTATTCTTGGCTCCTGGACTAGTCGACCCTCAGGTTCACTTCCGCGAACCGGGTATGGAATACAAAGAAGACATTGAATCCGGTAGTCGCGCTGCCGTTAAAGGTGGTTTTACTGCGGTAGTATCCATGCCTAATACCAGCCCAACAGCCGATTCCGCTGAGGTTGTGGAGTTTATGGCTAATCGTTCTAAAGAAGTGGGTATTTGTAAGGTTTACCCCACGGGTGCTCTTTCCATGTCACTCGCGGGTCAGGACATGAGTGACTTTGCGGCGCTAAAAAGTGCCGGTGCAGTTGCTATTACAGATGACGGCAAAGGCGTACAGAATGATAATTTGTTTGAGCAGGCGCTAGCTGCAGCCAAACAATTGGACTTGCCAGTATTAGATCACTCGGAAGACGAGGTTTGGTCTCAGCAAGGCGCCATTCACGCTGGCGAAATTGCGCAAAAATTTGGTATTAAAGGCATTAAGCCCGAGTCTGAATCGTTACACGTTGAGCGCGGCTGTCGTATGAGCGAAGCAACTGGTGCACATTATCACGTACTCCATGTTTCTACTAAAGCCTCCATAGAAGCAGTGAAAGTGGCCAAAGCGCGTGGCGCGAATGTTACGGTAGAAGTTTCACCGCATCATCTACTGCTGTGCGATGAAGATATTCGAGTTAAAGCAGACAATACCCTAGATGCCAACTGGAAAATGAATCCACCACTGCGCTCCGCAATGGACAGACTAGCCTGCCAAGAAGCGCTTTTGGATGGCACCATTGATGCGATAGCAACCGATCATGCCCCGCATTCTCCAACCGAGAAAGATCAGCATATTGAATCAGCCCCCTTTGGCATCATTGGTTTGGAAACCGCATTTCCACTGATTTATACCCACTTCGTTAAAACCGGTAAGTTAACACTCAGCAAGTGTATCGATTTGATGAGCAAACAAGCGGGTGCCCTTTTCAAATTAGATTGCGGGCGCATCGAAGTGGGTAAGCCCGCTGATCTTTGCTTGCTAGACTTATCTAACTCGTTTGAAGTCAATGAAGCATTCTTCGCTTCTAAGTCTAAGAACTCGCCGTTTATAGGTGAGACTCTTTATGGTCAAACGCGAATGACCATGACCGACGGCAATATTGTTTACAACAACATGTAACGCGTTAAAGCGAGACTAACCTTTGGGTTTATCTCGCTTGCTTGATATCAGCGGCCAACACAACTGCTCGGCGACAGTGGTTTTTGGCAGGTTTTCTACGCCAAACTGTCGCGGATACTGACGAGTAATCTTGGCTGTGCCGAACAGTACATCCCAGAAAAACAGAAGATTGCCGTAATTCCCTTTGTAGTGAGTGACGCCATCATTGGCGTGTTTGCCGTGATGCGCACTGTGGGTAGCTGGCGTTGATATCATGCGTTCAACAATCCACATAACGGGTGACAGCCAACGTATTTTATACAGTGGAGCATCCCAACGAACATCACTGTGGGCGCCAAAAATTACGGTCATTTTTATAACTAAGTAAACAGCATAAACCCAACCCGCCCCCAAATAGAGTAATGCGCCAGAAAACCATAAGCCTGGCATCAATAGGTAGTAGAAGAAATTGTTGCGGTATACGACTCTAATCGATAAGTAGGCTGCCTCGTGATGCGGTCTATGCAGATTGTATAACCAAGGCTTACGGTGTGACAGCCGATGCCACCAATACTGGGTCATATCATCGAAAATAAGCAACATTAAAAAAAACACTCCACACTGGCCAATATGCTAGTACACCAGCGTATTGAGGAGCTAATACATGTGCCAAAGCGCCACCGAAGGACAGCACTAATGGCTGAGTAAGTAAAATTAGCGCTCCAGTACTTAAAATCTCGACCACGGCATCGTCGCGTTTTTGACCTGGCTTGCTAAAAAATTGGGTTAAACAAATTTCTAAGCCAATGAAAAACAGGAAAATTACGAAAATGGCCAAAAACTCGGGTTTCATGTTGTAGCCTCAAAATAGTTCTTACCATTTAACTTAGCAGCTAATTTAACCCTATAATGCTAAATATTTAGCATTTTAGCCAAAGGCGGATCAGCAATGACACAAAACCATAACTTGCGCCTAAAGGGCAATACCTTCTTAGCTTTATTGCCAACAGAAACAGTTGCTCAAATGCATCAGGTTGGTTCGCTCATGCACTATCAAGACAAGCAATTGATCCATAGTCGTGGTGAAATTAAACCCGGATTATCTATTGTACTTCATGGGTCGGTGTTCGCAGGCGTAAGCGATCCCAGCGGCAAGCAACTTATTGCAGGTATGCTTGGCACTGGCCATTGCTTTGGTGAATTCACCTTATATGCCAATTTACCCCGTACTCATGATGTCAGTGCGATAGGCAACACCGAGGTTTTACAGCTCCCTGAACCCGTATTTTCAGCGCACTTTGCCAATGATTCCAAGGTAATAACCGCGTTGCTGGGAGCATCTCTGCAACGTATGCACATTCTGCTTGAAACACTCGATGCAATACGTCGCTTACCACTGGTATCAAGAACCGCAAAAATTTTGCTTACCTATTTGTATTCGTCCGGATTAGAACATTACATTCCGTGCAAACAATCTGAAATTGCCAATACGCTAGGGGTTACTCGAGTATCAATGGGAAAAGCGTTAAAAACCCTGCAATCATTGGCGTTAATCGAGCTTGGCTACGGCAAGATTATGTTCCCCGATCTCAAGCGCTTTGAGGCATGGGTCGCCAAAGCTTGTGCCGGTACGGTGATGTAACGACACCGTTTTATTGCCCTAGATCAATAAACCGTCAAAGTGTAGAAGCTACTATCTAACGCCTAGTTATGCTGTAAATGGCATATTGCGAGCCCAACAAGTTTGCGTACCTAATGGTTTTAAGTGATTAAGCGCTTGCAGCATTATTGAATATTTTCGAAGCATAAAATTGCGATTCAAGGAGTAAGGGATGAGAAAGAATCGAATTGTTATCAATGAAGAAGTAATATTCGGTGAAGATGAAGAACTCGTCTCCGTAACAGATAAACGTGGAGTTATTCAATACGCCAACCCCGAATTCTGTCGGGTTTCAGGTTTCACCCAAGAAGAGTTAGTAGGTAAAAATCACAATATTGTTCGACATCCAGATATGCCAAAGCAGACATTTGCCGATAGGTGGTCAAAACTGCAGTCGGGCAGATCGTGGCGCGGCGCTGTTAAAAACCGCTGTAAAGATGGCCGTTATTATTGGGTTGATGCCTTTGTTACCCCAGTGTTTGAAAATGGTGAGCTGCACGGCTATCAATCTGTGCGAACCGTCCTATAGCAACGAACTAAAGATCGCGCCGAACAACTGTATAGTCAAATTAGGCAAAATGATCTGCCATCTCAACCGCTATGGCAACGCAGCAAGACCAAATGGGCGAGCTATTTGGCCGTGACATATGCACTAGCAATTGCAGCACTGTTCTTGCCAATACTGGCATTTGCGATACCGTTCATTGCAGTTGCGGTGTTTTACGAGGAGCTCATCGCCGTACCAAAGGCTTTCGCTGCGAGGCGTGAAATCTATGACAGTGTATCCAGGCTGGTGTTTATGGGGTCTGATGCACTGAGTATTGTTGGTTTCCACGAATCCATTCATCAAGGCCGAGCTAGAACCATATTGGGCCGCGTAGCAGATGGTTCAAAAGCATTGCTAAACAATGCTAATCAATTAGACGATGTTGCAAAGCAATCTCTTGCCGGTGTTAAAGCACAAACCGATGAATTACACCAACTGGCTACAGCAATGGAAGAAATGTCAGTAACGATAAAGGATGTGGCAGCGAGCACTGCAGAGGCATCGGCTAAAGTCGAAGATGTACATAAAGAGTGCAAAGAAACATCTGAGTCGATGAAGAAAACCAAAGGTGCTGTGGCAAACTTGGCCAATGAAGTGGGTCTCGCGTCACAAACCGCTCAAGAGCTCAAGGTTGAAGCGGAGCAGATTGGCAGTATTACCGAAGAAATTCAGGGGATTGCCGATCAAACCAATCTGCTAGCTCTAAACGCAGCTACAGAAGCCGCAAGAGCGGGTGAACATGGTCGAGGATTTGCTGTTGTAGCGGACGAAGTCAGAGCTTTATCATCCCGAACACATGCCGCAACCGAGCAGATCCAGTCGTCTATGAAGGATATTCAGTCGACGTTGATCGCGTGGTCAGAAACCATGCTCCAAAGTAAAGCAACTGCTGATGCCTGTACCGAAGAAACTGATCACACACTGGGTATGATAGAAAAGATCTATGCCGACGTTTCTCTTATCTCGGATTTAACTATTCAGATTTCGACGGCAGCTGAAGAGCAAGGTGTGGTCGCTTCGGAAGTCGCGAAAAACGTCGAGTCAATCAGTGCTGTGTCTGATGAAACTCAGCAATTATCACAAACCGTAGCTTCGCAGTCAGCCGCGATTAATGATAATGCAACACGCCTTGCATCTATGCCTTTGAGCTTTGCAGAGCGCTAGAAGTGACGAAATTTCACCCCGATAATTTCATCGACTAATCGCGCGGCCAATTTAGCAGTGCGGTTGTCGATGTCATAGGTTGGGTTCATCTCGGCAATGTCGGCAATCGCCCAATAGTAACCAAAGTAATGTTGCTGTTCAGCCAACCAGCTTAAAAGCGCTAGCACAAACTTTACTTCTACACCGATAACACTAGGTGCACTGACACCGGGAGCTGCGCTAGCGGGAAAAGCATCTAAACAGATAGTTAGATACAAGACATCTATCTGTTCCAAAAACTTGGTCAGTTGAGGTATAACATTCTCCATATGGCAATCTAAGTCTTGAATATAAGCAACGCCAAGTGCTTCGGCGCGCTTAAACAAAGCGACAGTATTTGCGCTAGGGGCTACACCTAAACACGTGTAGTGGAAATTTTGCTGGTTTTGCTGACAGTGTTGCGAGACCTGCCAAAACGGCGTCCCTGAGCTTGGCTCAGGAGATGGTTTGCGCAAGTCAAAATGTGCATCAATGTTGATAATACCAATGCGTTTGTTGATGCGCGCTTGATATAGCCCTAGATAACTAGCCCAACCAATTTCATGACCACCACCGAGACCAATTACAAATTCATTGCGATTGACGCGTGCCGTTACCTGATCGGCGAACTCTTGTTGCGCATCGACTAAGTTTTGCGCAGCAGTAACCGTTCCACTGTCGTGTACATGCGCCTTATGATGCCAAGCCATATTAGCCAGTGCTTGCCTAATTGTATCAGGGCCTTTAGCTGCACCTACTCGGCCCTTGTTATTGGCAACGCCGATATCACAAGAAAACCCGAGTAAAGCCGCATCACAATAGTCTGCGGAATCATTGATTGCTTGATGCCAACGCTTCCCTTCAAGACCATCTTCTGGGTCGACTCTCCCTTGCCAGTGAAAATCATTTTTATATGACACGCTCACCTCTGATCCACACTTGATTCGGAGAATATTGACTCATCCCCGCAACGATTTGTGCAGGGTGTTTAACATCCCACACGCTTAAATCTGCATCCATACCGATGTCGATGAAACCTTTGTGATCTAACCCCAAAGCAGTTGCTGCGTGTTGTGTTACTCCTCGCATAACTTCAACGGGTGTTAAGCGAAATAGCACGCACGCCATATTCATAATACTCAATAACGAATTAATCGGCGAACTTCCGGGGTTTAAATCACTCCCAATCGCCATCGGTACACCTTGCCGACGCAATTCATCAATGGGCGGTAGTTGCTGTTCTCGGAGAAAATAAAACGCGCCGGGTAGAAGTACCGCTGCTGTGCCACTTTGTTTTAGTGCAACAACATCAGCAGGGTTTAAGTATTCTATGTGGTCAACCGATAGTGCTTTGTGTTGTGCCGCTAATTTGGCCCCGCCCAGATCCGAAAGCTGCTCAACATGGGCCTTTATCGACAATCCGAGGGACTGCGCGGTCTGAAAAACCTGCTCACATTGTTTGGGTGTAAAACCTATACCTTCACAAAACACATCTACAGCATCGATTAGGCCTTCTTTATGAAGCTGCGGCATAACGGTTTTGCAAATAAACTCAATGTAGTGGTCATTGCTGGAATACTCTGGTGGCAATGCATGCGCACCTAGATAAGTGCTTTGAATTGTGCCGGGATAGTCAGATTTTAGCTGATCAGCTACTTGTAGGATTTTTCGCTCGTTAGGCAAATCTAACCCGTATCCAGATTTAATTTCAACGCTAGTAACGCCTTCATTTAACAACCGCTGTAAACGCGGTTGGGCCTGCAGCAACAACTCTTCAAAACTGGCCTCACGGGTAGCTTTTACCGTGGATTTTATTCCCCCACCCGCTTTTGCAATGGCTTCATAGCTCACGCCTTCTAGGCGCTGCTCAAACTCACTCGCCCTATCGCCACCGAACACTAAATGCGTATGACAATCGATCAAGCCCGGGGTTAACAACTGACCTTGGAGATTGTGTTTAACTGGCGCATCAATAGGGCAAGCGCTACCCTGCCCCAAAGCGACAATATTACCATCTCCTATCGCCAACCAACCATTGTCGAGTAACCCATAACCTTGGGTATTAGGCTGCATGGTGGCAATTTGTGCATTGCAAAGTAATGTATCTGCGTACTGAGTCATATACAAGGACCAAGATTTAATTGTCTAAAGCTTACTTGTATAAACTTGTATATACAAGTAATATCGGCGTAAGCCTATATACAACATAGCCGTTAATTGCCCATGCAGCCTCGTTTTCTACAGATAAAGACCGCGCTACTCAATGCAATAGAAGATGGCCAAATGCGCCCTGGAGACAAAGTGCCTTCAGAAAATCAACTATCGGATCAGTATGGTGTAAGCAGAATGACCGCTCGTCGTGCGCTCACCGAACTAGTAGACGATGGCGTATTAATTCGCAGTCAAGGATTGGGCACCTACGTTTCAGATATCAGGCCCACCAGTTCAATGCTTGCTATTCGAAGTATTCAAGATGAAATTGAGCAACGCGGTCATCATTATCGCAATCAAATAATTACCCTCGAAGAAAGGATTGCAACTGAACAAGTGGCTATATGGCTTGGGACCAAGTCGACCCAACCAGTGTACTTCAGCCAAATTGTGCACTTTGAAAACGATCTTGCTGTGCAATGTGAAAATCGCTGGGTCAATCAGCTGTTAGCCCCCAATTACTTGCAGCAAGATTTTCATCACACGACAGCCAATGAGTACTTATCACAAGTTGCACCACTGACCGAAGCCGATCACATTGTTGAGGCAGTTATAGCACCAAAGACTATCTGTGAATTGTTGGCCATCGACGTATCACAACCTTGTTTAAAAGTTACGCGACGTACCTATTCCGCAAAAGGCATCGTCAGCTACGCCCAATTAATTCATCCCGGCGATCGCTATCGCTTGGGTGGCCACCTAGATTTTTGAGGACACCATTATGAACCGACATGATCCATCACGCGTGATCCGCGCCCCGCGAGGCACTAAGCTCAATGCCAAAAGTTGGCAAACCGAAGCACCATTGCGGATGCTAATGAATAACTTAGATCCCGAAGTGGCAGAACACCCACAAAACTTGGTGGTATACGGCGGTATTGGCCGCGCGGCAAGAAACTGGGATTGTTTTGATAAGATTGTTGAAGTGCTCAAACGACTCGATAACAACCAGACGTTATTGGTCCAGAGTGGTAAACCCGTTGGTGTTTTCCCAACCCACGAAAACGCACCGCGCGTCTTGATTGCTAACTCAAACCTTGTACCCAATTGGGCAAATTGGGAACACTTCAATGAGCTCGATAAGCAGGGCCTAATGATGTATGGCCAAATGACCGCTGGCTCATGGATTTATATCGGCTCCCAAGGCATTGTTCAGGGCACATACGAAACCTTTGTCAGCGTTGCCAAAACTCACTTTGACGGTAACGCTGCAGGTCGCTGGGTCTTAACTGGCGGTTTAGGCGGTATGGGTGGCGCGCAACCACTCGCAGCGACTATGGCGGGATTTAGTATGCTTGCCGTTGAAGTCGATGAGTCTCGCATAGATTTTCGCATTCAAACTGGCTATTTAGATAAAAAGGCGACGAGCATAGAGCAAGCTTTAGAATATATTGAGCAGGCGAAGATAGACGGTACACCCGTGTCAGTTGGGTTATTGGCTAACGCTGCTGACGTCTTCCCACAGTTGGTAACTATGAACGTTACACCTGATGTAGTTACCGATCAAACCAGTGCTCACGACCCTCTTAATGGTTATCTGCCCCAAAGTTGGACACTAGAAAATGCTAAGCAAATGCGCTCAGTGGATGAAGCTGGCGTGGTTAAAGCTGCCAAGCAATCCATGGCTGTGCAGGTGAGCGCCATGTTGGCCCTGCAGTCAAAAGGCGCGGCAACGCTCGACTATGGCAATAACATTCGCCAAATGGCACTGGAAGAAGGTATCGCTGACGCTTTCGATTTTCCTGGATTCGTTCCTGCATACATTCGGCCACTGTTCTGCCAAGGTATTGGGCCATTTCGCTGGGCGGCCTTGTCTGGAGATCCGGAAGATATTTATAAAACAGATGCCAAAGTGAAGGAGCTCATCCCCAATAACCCACACCTGCACAACTGGCTGGATATGGCACGTGAGCGGATCCAATTTCAAGGGTTACCCGCACGTATTTGCTGGGTGGGGTTAGGCGAAAGACAAAAACTCGGGTTGGCCTTTAATGAGATGGTCCGCTGTGGTGAATTGTCAGCGCCTGTAGTGATCGGCCGAGACCATTTGGACTCCGGGTCTGTAGCTTCTCCTAACCGCGAAACCGAAAGTATGCAAGATGGTTCTGACGCTGTTTCGGATTGGCCACTGCTAAACGCTATGCTTAACACAGCAGGCGGTGCTACATGGGTAAGCTTGCATCACGGCGGTGGAGTGGGCATGGGCTTTAGTCAACACTCGGGTGTAGTCATTGTATGTGACGGAACCGATGAAGCTGCAGCGCGAATTGCTCGAGTACTCCACAACGATCCGGCAACAGGCGTAATGCGCCATGCGGATGCTGGCTATGACATAGCTAAACAATGTGCTGAGCAACACCAACTTGATCTACCTATGTTAACTAAGGATTAGACAATGACAGCATTAACCATAAATCCTGGCCAATTAACATTGGAGAATCTCCGTCAAGTACACCGCGAGTTTGTTCCCATTGTACTAGCTGGCGATTGCACTGAAGCGGTTAACCGGGCCGAACAAGGGGTGCTTGATGTGATCAATCAAGGTCGTACCGTCTATGGTATTAACACCGGTTTTGGCCTGTTGGCAAATACCAAAATTGATACCGATGAGTTAGAAACACTGCAGCGCAGTATCGTGCTTTCTCACGCTGCAGGGGTAGGTGACTTTATGCAGCCAGAAATCGTTCGCTTGTTAATGTTGCTAAAAATCAATTCTCTGGCACGCGGTTTCAGTGGTATTCGCATATCAGTAATTAATGCTTTGGTCACTCTGTACAATCACCAAGTATATCCAGCTATTCCAGAAAAAGGTTCAGTGGGCGCTTCCGGTGATTTGGCCCCGCTTGCGCATATGAGCGTGGTACTGCTGGGTGAAGGAGAAGTCATTTACAACGGTCAGCGCATGGCCGCTATTGAAGGACTTAAAGTCGCTGGATTGGAACCGATAACACTGGCCCCAAAAGAAGGCCTCGCGTTGTTAAACGGCACCCAAGCATCAACCGCCTTTGCACTACAAGGGCTGTTTTATGCGGAAAACGCACTCGCGTCAGGTATTGCGATAGGTGCGCTTTCAGTAGAAGCGGCATTAGGGTCACGAACACCTTTTGATGCGAGAATTCACGCCGTGCGCGGCCACCAATCACAAGCTGACGTAGCAGCGGCTTTTCGCGACTTATTAGGTGAGTCTCAAATTGGTGATTCACACCGCAGTTGCGAAAAAGTGCAAGACCCCTACTCTCTGCGCTGCCAACCGCAAGTAATGGGTGCCTGCTTGCAGCAAATGCGCTTTGCCAGTGACATACTAGTCACTGAAGCTAACGGTGTTTCTGATAACCCGTTGGTCTTTACCAGCGACGACGCACCAGCTGACATCTTATCCGGTGGTAACTTTCACGCTGAAACTGTGGCAATGGCAGCCGATATGTTAGCTATTGCATTATCGGAAATCGGCTCACTGTCGGAGCGCCGAATGGCGTTGTTAATCGATTCTAATTTAAGTGGCTTACCACCTTTTTTGGTTAACAATGGCGGCGTTAACTCTGGCTTTATGATTGCCCAAGTTACCTGTGCGGCTTTGGCCAGTGAAAACAAAACACTCGCCCACCCAGCGTCGATAGATTCACTGCCCACCTCTGCGAACCAAGAAGATCATGTGTCGATGGCGACTTTCGCCGGCCGTCGACTGCGCGATATTTTTGATAATGTCTCAGGTATTTTAGCGATTGAATGGTTAGCTGCGGCACAAGGCCTTGATTTCCGTTGCCCGTTAACCTCAAGCGAGCAACTAGAGAATGTTAAAGGGCTATTGCGTAGTAAGGTCAGTTTTTACGACAAAGACCGCTATTTCGCGCCAGATATTGAAGCAGCAAAAGTACTGATTGATTCTTGTGCATTAGTTGATTGCGTATCACTCACTTTAATACACTAGCCAAGTCAAAGGACTGCAAGGATGCTCTCCTTTAGCACCAACCCTGCCTCTAAAAAGCAGTTGGGTGTTTCAACCGCGACTGTTTCCAATACTTTCAACCGTCCCAATCAGTTGTCTATAGCTCTTCGTATTGGGATCTTGCGCGAGCCTGATTGGTAACACTCCCTAACAAGTAAAGGCGATCATCAATCTAAATTCATATTTCTTGACCGCAAATTGCAAAGCAAAAATTTTTGCGTGAGTTTATCCAAATCTCAGTTACACTTAAACATAGCGCTAGCTTGGGGCCCCTTAATTGACTGGCGTTTGTTTTGCGAGAAGTAGAAGCACAATACAGTGGATGGTTGCGTGCATGAGAATTTTATTATGCGTATAAATCCGTCCACACTGCGGTGGTGGTCACTAATAACTCTTTTATTGATGCACAGCCTAGTGCTTGCTGACCCGACCCTCAATGTTAGTCAAAATCCTGCGGTCACCGCAGGTGAGTATACCCGCTACTTCCAAGAATCAGGTCATCGTTTAGATGTTAATGCAGCTATTTTACAATTTGCGACGGCTGAACATCCTCCGGGTATTAGTGAATCACTCTCTATTGGTATTAGTGTTGAACCCGTATGGCTTAAAACCGAATTACAGCAGGATGCAACAACAGCGATAAAATTTCGATTTAGTACAGAAACACCTTGGTTAGACGAAATAGACGCTTGGTTGGTGCACAATGGCGAGGTCATTTACCACACAAGTGGCGGTGATGCTATTGCCTACGAGCAACGCCCAATGCAGTACCGCTATTTTGCTTTCGAAACAGAGTTACCACCTGGAAGTACGCAACTCTACATGCGTGTCGAAACTGTTGGGCCGATGGCCATACCGCTGCGAATTGCAGAATCTGGGCTCGCAGTACAAAGGGATATTTCGAGTGGCTATCAGTATGGCTTGCTCTACGGCATCATGATCGCACTGGCGATGTACAACCTGATTATATACGTTAGCATTCGCAAACGAGAGTTCGCCCTATATACTGTTTACTTGCTCGGTTTTGTCATCAATAGCTTGTCTTACACGGGACAACTACATACTTGGATAACGCCTGATTGGGGCCCCTATTTCCAAGATTGGCTAAACATTTTCTTGATGATCACCTATTCGATTGCAGGATTACACTTTGCACGTGTATTGCTTGGCACTGCCACTTATGCACCTTGGTTAGATAAAATCACCGTTGGTATAACCTTGTTTATTCCCGTGGGAATGGTATTTGGTGCACTATTTAATAACCTAACATTGTCGTTGGCCTTGGCATTCCTGCTCAATACGAGTTTCGCTGTACTATTTATTGCACTCGGACACGCTGCACTTCTAAACGGTGTGGCTGCGGCTAAATTGTTCTTAGTGTGTTCGGTTACTGCTGCTGTCTGTATATGCATTTCAACAGCAGCGGTTGGCGGTTTACTGCCTTACAATGATATGACGTTTAAGTTGATTGAAGTTGGCATGTCGTTTGAGGCTATATGCCTTGCTTTCTTGCTTGCTCAGCGATTCAGAAAAAATGAAGTTGAGAAAGAATTCGCGTTGCGCAGTGCGCGTATAGATTCACTTACTGGTCTCAACAATCGTCGTGGATTCGAACATGCAGCTATGCCAGTTTGGTACCAACAACTGCGCAGTGGACATGACATGTCAGTGATTTTACTCGATATCGACTTATTCAAACAAATTAATGACCGATACGGACATGTGCAAGGTGATGAAGTGCTCAAGAGCATTGCTGCACTATTACAACACGGTGCGAGACGCAGTGATGTAATGGCCCGTTGGGGCGGCGAAGAGTTTCTTCTATTGCTGCCAGATACAAATGAAGAACAAGCGATAAGGCACGCTGAAAACTTACGCACCCTCGTCGCACAATCCCGCGTCGATGTTGGTGAAGGTGAGATCGAATTCACCGCGAGCTTTGGTGTGTGTGGCACAGTTGACGGACAACTGTTTAATAAACCTCTGGATGCAGAGGACCTTGAACGTATGATCGATGCTGCAGACAAAGCGCTATACACCGTGAAAAATTCAGGCCGTAACAAAGTCATGCCAGCGACTCAATTACTCGCCAGTGCCTAGTTTACTTCCAATACTTCTCCATGACCTATAAACTCGGGATCTTCCTGAACAGATATCCTTGTTAGCAACTTACCTAGTCATGCCTTGAGTAAATAAAAGTTCACTCTGTGACCGATCCTAAAAGCCGATCGAAATTTAACTATCTTTGATTCAGTGCTAGCGTGTGCCTAAATAACTTCGACAGACGAACAACAGTGAAAAAAAATTATCACGTCGGTGAACAGGGAGGTGTCACTCCTGTACCCACTCAGTTCACAGCTGCTCCATTCAAAAAGTCTAGACCGCCAGAGCCGTTGGGCTTTGAGGTTAACTTAATAGCTGAAGCTGGTACTAAACAAAAGAAAACAGGTACCGTACAGGTCAATATCCCTGGCTTTAGCCCCGTAAAACTATACTGTGATGAACAACCGCCAGTGGGCGATGATACGGCCCCTCCACCATTGGCTTTTTTTGCCGCAGGGATCGGCTTTTGTTTAATGACCCACCTCACTGATATTTTAACCGCGCGTAAAATTCAGGTTGATTCGTTAAAGCTCGAGCAACGAATAAAGTTTCAGACAAACTTAGGCACGATGCGCGAACTTGGTTATACCACTGAAGGCGAGTGCCAGATGGTCGAAACTCATGTTCTGATTGAGAGCCCTGAATCAACTGAGCGAATTCAAGATTTACTCAACGAAGCAGAGGGAGCCTGTATGGCGCATCATGCGTTGCGCAATCCAATTCCTTGGTCAACGCGTTTAGTCCACAATGGTGAACAAACGGTCAGCCGCCAAGGATAATTTAAAGCTTGTCTTCCCACTCATCTAAACCTTTTAGCCATGGTATTTTTCTGGTTGTAGACGGTGCCATTGGCGCGAGAATATTCCCATTGCCGCCGGTATCTGCCAGCGCATGGTTTTGGTGGTCAGCCTTGGGTATGTTGATTGTAAGTATCATGACTAATTTGGCTACCATTACTGTTGCCAAAACACATTGGCAATTGCTTTCCAATAAGCATCAAGACACCAGTTTAGCACCATCGCTAATGCGGCAAATACAAACCTACAAGCACGTTTAAACCTATTCTCTCATTTGGCAATTGCGACATCATTTTAAGTGTTGGTATTGGGGTGCTACACTTTATTCAGGATAAGTTTGCTTTACTCAACTCGGCAGCGTGGACTAGCCGCTCTGATTTGTTTCGTACCGCCAGCGATTGCAAGTTTCGTAATCCCCTGCGGTTTTATATAAGCGATTAGTTTCGCCGGACTATGTGTTGCAATTTGCTTTTTCGTTATTCCAGGCCTAATGGGGCTGCCGACATGTAACCAAATGCAAAAAAAAACTATGAATATTTGTAAAACATGCATTATCAAATCGATACTCTTTAGACTCATTCACAATGACTGAATACCATGCTTGCAACGATTCACAGACCTCAAAAGCTTTGTCTTGGTCTTGGTCTTGGTCTTCGATAGCATAGCTTATAAAAATATCAAACGTAGACTTCTGCTCCACACTCTTCTGTTCCATGGGATGGTGCTTTTGTTGACTCTACCCTATTGACCACTGCTGTTTTTTTAACCCGCACATAGAGGCTTAAAATGTTAATCCGTTTTTGAACCTACAATCACGTAAGCTGAATAGCCCATAAACACCATCAGGGAGAAACTCCATTCGTCGCTAAGCCAAAGCCATAAAATGGCTAAAACGAAACCGCTACAAGCACCTAGTTTGAACTTCACGAGCGCTTTTTTCCTGATTTCTCTGTGTCGCATTAAAACAACAGAAAGGGTTAACAGTGTTGTGCCCAAGAACAATACCAGAGACACCAACACCCGTGTTCTTTCGGTCTGTTCGAAGCCCAACACTATCCAACTACTTGCATAGAAAACCGCAAATGAGCCCACCCAACAACCTAAAAATGCATATAATTTAAAATGAAAATCAGCCATAGTTAATCCAGATTGAAAGCCGACTCAAAGGCCGGCTTATAAAGCTATTCGTCGTCTGTCGACGGCGCTACAACTTGCTGTTCATCGCCTTCACCTACCAATGCACCTGCGACTGCACGACCAATTTGTCCACCACCAACATTGTTTATACTCGGTGTTTGTCCCAATGCACTGATGGGGTAACGACCACCTACATTGTTGGGCGTGGGGCCACTAGCTGTAGCCGTTAAAAAACTGCCCCCAGGGAAGGGAGCGGGGGCCGTGCCATTGGCAGCGTTAGCTAGTACTTCACCACTGCGCCCCAGCGCAGAAGAAATAAACTTTAGTGCGCCTCCACCGCTGACTAGCTGACTTTTCGAATCTGTTAATATCTCCATCTTTTTCTCCTTAAATAGTTGGAAATCACGCGTTATTCGCGCTCTACTAGATTACCCAATGACAGTAATGCGAGTAACTGCTTGAACGACCAGATACGTTTTTTAAACCAGCTTTACGACTACCCAGCCTTACTGTAATGGTTTAAACCCAATGACTACACTGTACCCAATGACAGGTATTTCCTTCTCAACAACAAACGACTAGCGGAACAAATTCTTTATTTCTGCACAATATCTACAATTTCTTTAGTGAGGCTAAGTGGGAACTTAATTGAAGGGTAGTCCTATGAAAACTGTCATAGTAATTTTCGCATTCGGTATGGTAATTAGCAGTATAAATGCATATGCCGAACCCGGTGTTAAGGGTGAACGAAAGCCGCCGCAAAAAGCTGTTGATGGCTGTGTAGACATATCTGAAGGCGAGCAGGTAACCTTTGTTATTCCGCGGTGATAAATTAGTCGCAACTTGCAAAATACGTCACGAACAACTCATGCAGCACTGCTACCACAACTTACGCATTGTGACTGCTCTAATATTAGAATGTCCTTGTGTACATATTTAATCAGTGGTCGAAGACTCCAAGCCGTCGCTTGGCAAGATGCGGTATAATTTGTCGGCGCTTTTACCGGCGGATGGCCCCGCGAATAACCAGTAGACCGAGTGCTGCGCTACAATCCCACCACGGGTGACTGGCAACAACTAGCAGATGCCCCGCGTCTGAGAGTTCATTTTCAATACCGTCGATATGAACAACTTTATCGATGGGGCCGAACACTGGCAGTGGACCAAAGCCTTCCGACACCAAGGGCCGGTAATATGGCCATTGCGGTCGATCAACTTATGCTGATAATCAGCTGTGAGAGTGGCAAAAAAGTGAAGGCCCACAGCGAGGTGGAATCCTTCGATAACAGTGAACAGCGCGAACAGACACATACTCCCGTGCAGCAAGGTTGACATGGTACCGTTGTGGTTGAGTTCGATGGTTATTTCATAGTTGCATCAGATTGTTTGCATCGCAGCGGCGAACCAGCGCTGTTTGCAACGCAAAGAATATTATTGAAAAAATAACTATGCTGCCCTACTCACGAGCAAAATTATAGTGTTCGAAAAACTGCCGAATATCGACTAAATTGCTGTCATATTTTACATTAATCGCTTGAACCGCTTCTTCAATGTCATTGTAGAATCGGTATTTAATATCACACTGCGTATATGCTTAAGACAATCGTGCTTGGATGGTTAAACGGATATCTGTGTCGTTAATAACTATCGCTAATTCCGATAAACCGACCTGCTTACGGATATTCGTATGTTTAATTAATGCCTCGAGTGTTGCTGGTGGCATAATGCTTTCGCCGAATAAACAGCTAATTTGCGACCACGGCTCAGAGTGATTGAGTTCGGCAATGAAGCAAATCATCGCTGTTGAACCGATACGCACTGTCTGATCATTCAATGGCTCCCGGCCCAAAAACAGTAATACTTGTCCATTTCTAACAGATTTATAATCACCGTGTTCTGGTCTACTTCGGTTACGAAAACTTTATTGGTTCTCCAGTTTCCGGATCTATGTGATCTAATGACGGGCCTTGGTATTCGTTGCGCAATAAATCGATAACGTTGTTACCGTAGTGCTCAAACCAAAAGTCACCCAATGCCTTTAACTTGTCGATGTTGGACTCACTAATATCATCCATCGCGTCATCAGGTGGGAAGGGTAGCCCGGGCTGCCTCTCTAGATTAGAGTTCACTCGAATATAGTTTCCATTGGTTACAAGTGTTATCGCTTGATATCCGACAACCAACTCGTCTGACAAAATGTCGACGATTCCACCTTTAGTCATCCATTGCAGTGCCCCCCAATGTTGGGACTCAGGTCCATTGAGTTTGCGCGTACGAAAACCTGTACCTATGGATACCACGCGCAACTGATCAAATGGTTGATCGTGCCAACATCGGCGCGCTTCAGCGACAGCGCAAAGTGTTGGATTATTAGCAATAACACCGCCGTCGATCAACCAATGCTCGTGAGGGATTGCGCCAAACTTGAGGCCTTTGGTAGGGAAGTAAGTGGGCGCAGCGCTAGAAGCATCAGCGACATCAGCTGATCGCAAAGCCCGATGCTCAAGCTTCGTCGATTTAAGTATGTATGGACGACGCTGTTCAATGCCGTAGGTAACCGCTAACACATGTTTCTCATCACCGACATCATCCAAGGTCGCTCGACCAAAATTATCGTTTAGGGTTTCGTATTTACCCGAGGCTTGATATTTCGGCGCGTTGATACCGTCTATTTCAAACCAACCTCGATTCTCGGCAAAAATAACTCGGGCATTTTTAAAACTATACAACTCATTGATATCACCCATAGACAAGTCCGTTGTTGCCAACGCAAGAGCGATGATACTTCCCGTACTAGTTCCTGCATAGAAATCCACGCAATCTCTCAGCCGTAGTTGGTGTTGAGCGAAAAGCTCCGAATCAATGCGAAACAAAAATTGAGTAGTTGCCGCACCTCGAATTCCCCCACCATCGAGAGAAAGGATGAGCTTGGTCATAATGGGCCGTTCCTATGCAAGTCCTTTGATGTGTGCAAGCATAGCTAATCAGGCTACATCTCACAATTCAGGTTTGTAGTGGTTGGGCTACCGATGGATCCATTGTATAAGTGTGAGTATCAAAGCGTTCAGTACTCTTCGCGGTAGCATAAACATAGGCGCCATCGGTATTAACCGAGCGAACAAGCGCCCCTGCATAAACCAAATAATTAAGATGCGAAAGGCACTCTGCTATGGCAAAAAACATCGCCTGTGAAGATAAATCTCGCTTGAACAGTATTGGCAAACACTCAACCAAATTGCGCGATGATTGGCAAAAGTCCAACAAGTGATTTAAGTGTGTGTGGTGGTGATCGATAAGCTCCTGAACACGGGTATGCAATCCCACAAATGGCAGTTTGTGCGCAGGCAAAACTAAGGTTTCTCTGGGTAAATCAAAAAACTGCGGTAAGGTTGCTAAGTAATGTTGAAGCGAATTCGCCTCCGGTTCGGTACTGTAGACCCCAATATTGGGAGATATGATTGGCAATACATGATCTCCTGAGATCAATACACCCAGTGTCGAGCAATATAGACAAACATGCTCTGGCGAATGTCCACGACCAATAATAACTTGCCATTGATGGTCGCCAATCTGTATGTGTTGCCGTTCTGTGAGACGCTGAAAACTCAGAGGGATAGGCGTAATAACATTTTGTATTTTGTTACGGCCACTCAAAGCCTGTTCGATATACGCCCCATTCATCCCGCAGCGTTGTAAAAACTCTCGGTCTTCCCACTGTGAAGCGCCTTGAACCCCTGCCCGAATTGAACGAGCCACAAAATATTCACCATGACTCATTAACAAAGGTACTTTAAATTGAAGAGTGAAGTAGCCTGCATTACCAATGTGATCGGGGTGCATATGCGTAACTATGACCTTGGAAAGCTGTACATCGTACTTTTCAAACAACTGCTGCCATGCTTGCTTTGTCGTTTTGGTCCCAAGGCCAGTATCTACCATCACATAGCGTTCACCATCAGCTATCAAATACAAATTGATATGGTCTAAGTCAAACGGTAAAGACATACGCACCCAAAAGACGCCTTCAGAAACTTGTTGCCATTCGCTAGGGTCTGGTACGTTTATGTCTGTGTAAGATATCGTCATAACAGATGTGGGTACGTCAAAAACCTAACGTTAGAGTAAACGTGAAACTGTATTCACTACAATTCATACTCTTTAATGTACTTCTATTGATGGAATTTATTTACCTTTATTGGTGAGGAATATATTGAAAGCAATATTGCTATATTCGCTTGCTGTTCAGTAATTGAACCGCTAATGTCTAAAGCACTAAGCACCATTAGACCGAGAATATAAAAATGAAAAAGTTAGCTATTTGCGTTGCCGCCTGTACACTTTCTACCGTTGTATTACCGAGTTTTGCCCAGTCAGAAACTACTGCAATGGACATGGTCGAAATGTTCGAAAAACTCAGTGGCAAACAACCAGGGATGCGTAAAGCTCATGCCAATGGCTTGTGCGCAACTGCCAATTTCGTGCCCAATGCCGGCATTAGCCAATATTCTAGCGCTTCTATATTCGCACAAGAGTCAGTGCCTGCGACCGTTCGTTTTTCAATGGGCAGCGGTAACCCTAGTGCGGACCAACGCGCACCTGGCGCTCGAGGCATGGCGATACAATTAACGGGGCCAAATGGTGAACTACACAACATTGTTGGCAATAGTACGCCTGTTTTCGCGGCCAAAAATCCCGATGTGTTCATTGGCTTATTGCAAACATTATTACCTGGTGAAAATGGACAGATAGATTACGCCAAAGTAGGTCAATATATTGCGACCCATCCAAGTACTCAAGCCTTAGCACATTGGCAGCAAACCACCAACCCTCCGTATTCATTCGGGACCTCTAAATACTTCGGGCTGCATACGTTTTACTTTGTCGATGCTGATGGCAAAGAAACAATGTTTCGCTGGCATATTACCCCTGACGCTGGTGAGCGCTTAATTACCGCACAAGAGCAAGCGGCTTTGCCTGCAGAGTTCTTAACTAACCATGCAACTGAACAATTCACGCAGGATGGTATGTCCTTCACAATTACCGCTACCATTGGTCAAGATGGTGATACGACAAATGATCCATCACAAGCGTGGCCGGCTGATCGTGAAACTATCGAGATGGGGAAAATTACTTTAACTGACATCGGTGGTGACGCCTGTACACCGATTAATTTTGACCCAAATGTTATGGCTCCTGGCTTTAAGGCTAGTGATGATCCCGTATTGAGAATGCGTTCACCTGCTTATGCCATCTCCTTTGGTAAGCGACTTTCTGGTCAGTAGATAATAGCTAAGCCCTATTTAAACCGCTAAATAGGGCCTTTTTTTTGTGGCGCAGCCACCTGTTTGCGCAAGGAGGTCAAGCGGTGCGCTTAGTTGCCAACGAATTAACGTTTTTCAAGACAATAAAAAAGGGCTATCCGTGTGGATAGCCCTTCTTCGAATTGGGAACACCCGGTTACCGGTCTGGCGATGTGCTATTCTCACATGGGGAAGCCCCACACTATCCC
>CAXRGW010000135.1:0-5229 GCA_964230255.1 Alteromonas sp. | reverse complement strand
ATGATTTCTACCGTTTGACCATTCTCAAGCGGTTTACTCAGTGAATAATTGCGGCGCTCAACGCGTACACCCACACAAGTGTTACCAATATCCGAGTGAACTGCATAAGCGAAATCTACTGCGGTAGAGCCTGTTGGCAATTCAATAATGCGACCGTCGGGGGTAAATACGTAAATTTCATCCGGGAATAAATCGGTTTTAACACTCTCGATGAATTCAAACGACGAACTAGCGCTTTGCTGAAGTTCCAGCAGTGACTGCATCCACTTACGTGCGCGCAATTGTGCCGTGGTATCCGAATCACCAGCACCTTTATACAACCAATGCGCCGCTACCCCTTTATCCGCCATTTGGTCCATCTCTTTGGTACGGATTTGGATTTCCACCGGAATACCGTGCGGGCCAATCAGTGACGTATGCAGTGATTGATAACCATTAGTGCGGGGAATTGCAATGTAGTCTTTGAAGCGATTTTCGATGGGCTTATACAGTGAGTGCATAGCACCGAGGGAGCGATAACAGTTATCGAGGTTGTCGACCAAGATGCGAAAGGCATAAATGTCCATTACTTCGTTGAACATCAGCTCTTTGTTCTTCATCTTGCGATAGATTGAATATAAGTGCTTTTCGCGCCCAATGACTTCGGCTTCAATGGAGTATTCTTCTAGACGAGTATTGAGCTCTTGGCGGGTGTTTTCGATAATCGTTTTGCGATTACCACGCGCTTGTACCACGGCTGATTTTAGTGCGCGGTGGCGCATCGGGTACATGGCTTGAAAACCGAGATCCTCAAGCTCATTTTTAATATCGTGGATACCCAATCGATGCGCAATCGGCGCATAAATTTCGAGGGTTTCCAGCGCAATCCGACGACGCTTATCGGGGCGTAGCGATCCCAACGTGCGCATATTATGGGTGCGGTCGGCCAACTTGATAAGGATAACCCGAATATCCTGCACCATGGCCATCATCATCTTACGAAAGTTTTCGGCTTGAGCTTCTTGCTTGCTATTAAACTCTATTTTGTCGAGTTTACTTACACCCTCAACTAGGTCAGCGACCACCTCGCCAAATTGCGATTCTAAGTCTTCGCGCGCTACTGAGGTATCTTCAATAACGTCGTGCATCAATGCTGCCATGATAGTTTCATGGTCCATATGCATATCAGCCAAAATTCCAGCTACCGCAACGGGGTGAGTGATGTACGGGTCGCCACTAGAACGCATCTGCCCGTCGTGGGCATTCCGCGCAACTACAAAAGACTCACGCACCACCTCGATCTGTTCATCGGGCAGGTAATGAGACAACTTGGCTTGTAGTCCTTCAAATAAATACACGTGACGTTTTGACTTTATGAATATCTGATAGGCTTAGAATAAAGCGAAATAGCTAAATAACCAAATGAAAACGCCAGCAAAATGCTGGCGCTGAGACCGAATATGGTAGGTGACGGATTACTCTGCCAGGATGTTCGCTACAGACGCGAATTCAACCTCGTCTTGGTGCTGCTGATCGCGGATTTCTTCCGCTTCAATACTTTCAGCTGTAACCAAGCCTTGCTCGATTTCACGTAATGCCGTCACAGTAGGCTTATCGTTGCCCATGTCGACTTGTGGCGTTTTGCCTTCTGTCGCAAGTTGACGTGCACGTCGCGCAGCAACCAAAACTAAATCAAAACGATTGCCAATCTGATCTACGGCGTCTTCAACAGTTACGCGAGCCATGTGATTCTCCGGTTATGCGATTGTTCAAAAATGGCCGCGTAGTATAGCCTAAGCTTTGTACAGACGGTAGTCATTTATGCTAATAAAGCCGCAATTAATGTGTTATTTCGCTGCTTTTGGTTATCTAAACGCTCGCGTTGGGCAAAAACAACACTTTCAAGCGCACTTAACGTGGTGTCGAAATCATCATTAACAAGCACATAGTCGAATTCGTCATAGTGACTCATCTCGTCTTTGGCTTGCTGCATGCGACTGGCGATCACTTCTGCGCTGTCTTGTCCGCGCGAGTCTAAACGGCTTTGTAATACTTCTACAGAAGGCGGCAAAATGAAGATACCAATGGCATCAGGTAACTGCTGCTTAACCTGCCGCGCGCCTTGCCAATCAATATCCAAAAACACATCAATGCCTTTGGACAGTGTGTTTTCGATTGTTACGCGCGAAGTACCGTAATAATTGCCAAACACTTCGGCCCATTCGAAAAAAGCGCCTTGTTCAATCAGGCGCTCAAACTCAGCGCGATCGACAAAGTGATAGTGCTCGCCATCCACTTCACCTGGACGCGGATCACGGGTGGTATGCGACACACTGACTTGCAATTCACCATTGCTTCGCTGCACTGAATCGGCGTGCTTAGTAAGCAGCGCTTTAATTAAACTAGACTTACCTGCACCCGATGGCGCAGATAAAATAAATAAATTACCGAGGAGTTGAACCATAAAACGATTTGAAAGCTATGTTTTATCGAGCATTAAGCTCTAGTGGAAAGTACTATGCCAATGGTAGCATAAGCTTAAGCAATAAGTGAGTTAGCAAACTAATATGAACGATACAGAATACGACATGCTAGTTGACGCCATCTTCATGAAACTGGAAGAAGCGCTCGATGAATGTGAAGTCGACATTGATTACGAAGGTGCAGGCGGTATTTTAACCCTGATCTTCCCCAATCAAACCAAGATAATCCTTAACAAGCAGCCACCTCTGCATCAGATTTGGGTCGCAACAAAATTCAACGGTCACCACTTCAATTTAGAAGGTGAGCAATGGATTGACGAGCGCACCGGCGCTGAGTTTTGGTCGTTTATGGATGAAGCCGCCTCGAAACAAGCGGGTCAACCCGTTACTTTGTCAGGTGAATAAGGAGTATTCATGTCTGAGAAATTGCAATTTGTTGATGTTCCTGCCAGTGGTGAGCATCGCGCAACGGTTATTTGGCTACATGGCTTAGGCGACTCGGGTAACGGTTTTGCCCCAATAGTCCCAGAGCTGCATCTGCCGGAAAATCACGGTATCCGCTTTCTTTTTCCGCACGCCCCAGTGCGGCCAATTACCATTAATAACGGTATGTCGATGCGCGCCTGGTATGACATTAAAACCTTGGATTTTAACTCTCGGGCTGATGTCGTTGGTGTTGAGCAATCTGCTGCACAAGTTCAGCAATTAATCGATGATGAAATTGCAGCAGGGATCCCCAGCGACAAAATTGTTATCGCCGGCTTCTCACAAGGGGGTGTTATTGCCTACCAT
This sequence comes from Alteromonas sp., assembly GCA_964230255.1. GTDB lineage: Bacteria > Pseudomonadota > Gammaproteobacteria > Enterobacterales > Alteromonadaceae > Alteromonas_E. Next base: position 1,975 of record CAXRGW010000135.1, on the reverse strand, counting down.
TTGGCAACGCGCGGAAAGAGCACCTTCGCCGGTGTCATGACACTTTCAACCTATATGTGTGAAGCGGACAAACTCGCCGCCGAAAAAACGTCCGCGAACAGCAATACACCTTTTCTGGTCTGTCATGGTCAACAGGATGATGTTGTTCCGATGTTCTTAGGGCATTCAGCGTATCAATCGATTACCGCGAATGGTTACCAAGCCGAATGGCACGAATACGTGATGCAGCACAATGTGTGTATGCAAGAAATTCGCGACATTTCGAGTTGGTTGCAAAAGTTGTTGGCATAAAGTCTTAGTTGCAACACTGACACTAAAAAATCGGTTCAAAACGAAAGTTTTTAACCCTTATTCCGGTTTTGTTCTGCAACTGACGAGAAAAATTTACCAAGGGTTCATCATGAAACAACTTTCGACTGTTTTACGCGGCTTTATGCTGTTACTGACTTTTACATCAACCAATGCATTTGCTGACGATCCAATTGAAACAGGGACTTTCAATAACAAAGCTATTTACGGCTATGACACTGTTGCCTATTTTACGGTTGGTGAACCAGTTAAAGGCTCAGATAAGTTTATGACGACATGGCGAGGTGCTGAATGGTATTTTTCATCACAAGAGCACCTTGATATGTTTACTGGTGATCCTGAAAAATATGCCCCGCAGTACGGCGGCTATTGCGCTTATGCAATGTCTGACGGCCGTTTAGTCGGTGTCGACGAAGGAGCATTTACCATTCTCGACGGTAAACTTTACTTGAACTACAGTAAGAGCGTAATGCGTGAATGGCGCACAAACACCGGACAATTTATTGAAGAGGCCAATGGCTGGTATCCGAAATTAGTAGATCTGCCAGCAGGCGAATAAAAGATTCGACAGGATAACAATGGCGGCGTTTGCCGCCATTTTGCTATCGAACCAATTGATTTTTTGCTACCCTCCGCGCCAGTAAGTCATAGGAGAAGTAGTAATGTCGAAGGGAATAAGCGGTTTAATTTTAGTCCTCTCCCTGTTTTTGACAGCATGTCAAACAACAACGGAGTCAATCAATGAAGATAAAGCACTAACCAACGGTCATGGCCTAGCTGCAGTTAAAGTAATCAACAATACCGACCGACTGAGTCAATACCATTGGTATTGGACCGAAGTGGTAGCTTTTCGCGTCGACAACTACCCAGAAAAACTGGCTGAAGCGGAAGCAAAAGCTCGCGAAAGTGCGCGCCTGCGTGGTCGGACATTCAACACCGATATGATTGAAGTCGAATACGATATGGTTTCGATGATGCCGCTTAAAGACAGCCTTACAACATCGATCACCTATTCTGGCACGATGCCCCCCGGCGATTATCAAATAGGTCTTCTTTACAGCAGTTATTACGGCGGTGATGTCAGCGCTTGGATTGCAATGCCAGTCAAAGATATGGGCGGAACCTTTAGCATAAAACCAAATACGTTTACCGATTTGGGTACAGTGGTTTTCCAACCGCTAAAAAGTACCAAAGAACCAGCGTTTTGGGATGCTCCTAGCGACAACAAAGCATTTGTAACTCCATTGCGTAAGCCTCCAAGTCTAGCTGGTGAGGTCCAAAATAAATTACCGATGATGACAGCCAACATTGATCTGGACACACCGTTGACTTGGCATTCAGATGAATTCACCGAAATGCGTTTCGAATTGAGTGATTTAGCCCAGAATAGCCCGTTTGGAAAACAAAGTTTTGGTCTCGGCTCACTCGTTAGAGGCGGTATTGTAGGAAGATTCGGTTCAGCTCGCTTACTCGACAATGAAGAAGAGTGGAGTTTGATTCAAGCGCCAACAATCAACCAACTGACCTCTGCGATGGAGTATAAGCAGCAAATCTGGTTTGGAAATCGCAATGGCGATATTTTTGCTTGGGACAGCGAGGCGGATAGCTGGGAATCGTTCAAACTCTTTAGTGGCGACGAATCCATCATTTGGCTAGGCGAACACAA
>CAXRGW010000134.1:0-11422 GCA_964230255.1 Alteromonas sp. | reverse complement strand
ACACATCAAACAAACAATCATTAGGGATTATTCATAGTCTGTATCAGGGTCAAGACAAACTATGGATAGGCAGTGAGAATGGCCTTTTCTATCTCGCTGGCGAAAGTATCGAAAAGTTTCAACTAGTTAACCAACAGGTTTCGGTGCCGATATCTGCAATTGCTGAAACAGGCGATATCTTATTAGTTGCAACTTTGGGGCAAGGATTATTTATATTTGACTATAAGACCGCTCGATTGAGTCAACTCGATACTACTAATGGGCTTACCTCAGATTTTGTCTATGGCTTAGCTGAATTGCCCAGTAGTCAATGGCTAAGTGCTAGTTTTGATGGCGTAGATTTGATTGACCTGACAGCACCCCCGAGCGACAAAATAAAATCGATTTTTAACGGCGAGAATATCTTTAACGTAATCACGCGTTCTAATGACATCATATTTTCGTCGGGGCGAAGTATATTTGTTATAGATAAAGCTGGCCGCCACATTGCGACCTCTGCTCTTCCTGTTACCCCCAACACAACAGGATTGATAATTAATCAAATTGCTCTTATCGGGCCAGAGACCATAGCGGTAGCTACCGATCACGGTCTTTACCTGTATTTATTCGATGCTCAGAGCCTAGCATTAAGCGCTCATCTTTATGCTGAAGAAAACATTACTACTGCAATTCGCCATGATTCCAAGTCTTTGTTGGTTTCAGGCTCGACTACTCGAATCTTATCAACAGACACACTGTTGCCACTTACAGATCATCCACAACAACATTCGTTGGACATGAATCGCATTGCACATATTGAGGCAACCGCTCGAACGCCGTCCAATCATTTAGTGTTTGCGACGCCCCTGAATGGAATGTCTTGGTTGAATAACCTAGCTCATGCGATAGATCGAAAGGTTGTTGTGGACGATGACGGGGAAACTCAACGTATCGACAAGTTAAGTCAATACAATAACACCAGTTTGGCTTTGTCTAACCACAGGGTTTATGTCGCTTTAGAACAAAACACCTATTCATTAGTAGAGTTTGCGGATATACAAAATCCGGTAAAAGATATTGCGTTACTCGATGAATATTCCGCTTGGATCGTTGCCGACAACTACGTTGTACTGTTTGATTTAGCGACAAGTGAAATTGTTCAAGTCACTTCGTTTCCTGTGGATTTACAGCAATTAGTAACCGTCGACTCAACGCCGGTTTTACTTGATGTAAATGGTGGGCTGTATACCATGGCTGGACAATCTGAACCAGTCAAACTCGCGACAAACTTCAATGCTGATTATATTGCTTCCACGTCAGGAAGGCTGTTTGCTGTGGACTACTACAACGGCGTTTTTAGTTCAAGAGACACCATGACTTGGCAAACCTACGATCATTCATTGCTATCTGAAGATATACCGATTGATTGCGTTGCACAATCGACTACTGATACCTACTACTTTTGTACCAGTGGTAGTGGAATTATGATTATTGAGCCAGAAACCGGTCGCTTGATACCCTCAAAGCTGAATAATTTACTCAATGCGAACTATATTCGCTCTATCGCAGCCGATCCCATTGGTAACCTCTGGATAGCCAGTAATAATGGTCTGTATCGCGCTAACCCCAGTGAACTTTGGGTGCAAAAGGTCGATGCTAGGTTTGGTATGTTTGACCGGGATTTCGAATATGACGGTTTGTCGCTGGATCCCGCCGGACAAATGCTCAATGTAGTCGGCGACAAATTAGCTTATCAGCTTTATCTGCCGTTACTCAATGAATTATTAGATAAACAATTAACCCAACTCGCCCGTGTACAAATCGATAGCATCAGCAGTTACATTGGTAGTGGTCAGGACCAAAGTACCGCTATTAAGCCTGTTATTGAAAATGATCAGTTGAGTTATTACGTTCCTAACTCGGCTTACTTGTCGGAATTTTCTTTTTCAGCAGCAGATACCGTTGATCATCAATATTTAACGTTCGAATATCGCCTTTTGGGCTTAACTGAAACGTGGAAAACACAACCGGAGGGATTTTCTAAGGCAATCTTTTCAGCACTCCCTTACGGCGCATATCTCTTCCAAGTTCGTGCTGTAAATAATCTATCCAACGTTCCGCAACCGATAACGTCAGTTGCAATAAACGTTTTACCTCCTTGGTACTTAAGCTATCAAGCTTTTGCACTGTATTTGTTAAGTGCGCTTGGGCTGTATTTTAGTTTCCGTTATTGGCAGCAGTTTCGAGTAAAGGTGCGTAACCAGCAACTCGAGGCTTTTGCCGCTGAAAAAACTCATGCACTGCAGGTTGAATATGAAGCTATCAAAGAACGCTTGGACAAAACAAAGGGGTTATTTACTAATATCTCACACGAGATCCGCACTCCGTTAACCTTAATAATTGCTTGGCTAAATGAGGTTGCCGACAGTGATGCGTCAGAGCGTGATGGCAAAAAAATACAAGCCGCATTGAACAATACCCAGCGTTTAAGATTATTAGTCGATCAGTTACTCGAGCTAGAAAATTTAGAGCATAAAGAAGGAACGGCGAAGGAACATATCGATGTCATTGCTGCATTGCGAAAACTTGTTGAATCGTTACAGCCACTTTTTAAACACAAGCGTATCGAGCCGCTATTGAGTGGGAGAGACAACATTTATGTTGATGTAATACCCGACAGTTTTGAAAAAATATTTTCTAATATTGTCGTTAACGCGATTAAATATTCCGCTATCGACTCTGAAGTAAAAATTCGGGTTCGAGTCAAAGGTCAGTATGTAGAGATAACGATTGAAGACAGTGGTGAAGGCATTGCGGAGGATGATGTCGCGACTATCTTTGAGCGATTTGCGCGCTTGAAGGAGCACCAAAACATTCCCGGTAGCGGAGTGGGATTAGCAGTAGTAAAAGAATTTGTTGAGCGCAATAGCGGCGAAATTGACGTGAAAAGCCGTAAGCGGAAAGGTACGGTATTTACTGTGTCTCTGCCCCTTAGCAAAACAAATGAAAATAAAGCTGAGTACATAAACCCTATGGAGGGAGCCCACAGTGAAAACACTGTGAATCAAGAAGTGCCAGGTACTGAGAGAAAAACAGTGCTTGTAGTGGAAGACGTTGAGGACATGCGTTGCTTTATCGTTTCATTATTAGCCAATGATTATCAGTGCTTACGCGCCGCGAATGGCAAAGAAGGTATAGAAATGGCGCTAAAGTTACAACCTGACGCTATTATCGCAGATGTTAACTTGCCCTTTAAGTCTGGCATTGAGCTAACCCAAGCAGTACGTGCCAATCCGCAAACAGAGCACATCCCAATTATTCTCATTTCTGCGCTTGCAGATGAAGAGTCCAAACTTGCAGGCCTTAAAGCACAAGCGAATGACTATCTCGCCAAACCCTTTAACCCTGCAGAGTTAAAGTTTAAGTTGGCGCGATATACAGCTGTCGATCCCGCTGTGGATAATGCGCTTGATAGCCGGGGCGTTCACTCAAAGATAGACTTGGATGATATTGAAATACCAGAATTCAGCAGTGAGAAAGACCATCGCTTTATGATGAAGCTGCTATTGACTACACAAAAGCACTATCAAAGTGATAGCTATAATCGAGAGATTGCCGCAACCGCACTAAATTGCACTGACAGGCAGTTGAACCGAAAACTGAATCAACTTATCGGCAAAAGTTTTACCGCTTTTTTGCGTCTCTATCGATTGAAAAAAGCTAAAAGACTACTTCTAGAATCTAGCAATATTGCCAATGTTGCCTTTGATGTGGGCTTTACCTCTGCTTCCTATTTTGGCTCGTGTTTCAAAGAAGAGTTTGGCGTTACACCGAGCGAATTCATCCAAAGCACTAGGAAGCCGCAGGTAAAGTCAGTGGAAGTTATCTAAATCGAAAAGTAGCTGCGTTTGTTTTTTATTCGCTTATTATCTGTCTTAGTTTGGCGATAAAAGACTCATACAATGGTGCGCATAGATTACAATAAGAAGTTGCTGTTGCGGCTCGCGATATTAGCCATCGGTTTATACGCGACTGTTACTTTACCGCCGTGGCGTCTAACGGTTTTACAATTAACGCCGTTACCCGACTCACTAGACGCGCAAGTTAAAAACATTACTGAATACGGCTTTGATAGCGCCATTGTGTATATCCAGCAAGGTAAGCAATCCGCTCAATTGTATACCACTGGACTGCATGAGCGCCGTTCTTCGGTGCCAACGAAGCCCGATACCTTATTTAAGATCGCCAGCATAGGTAAGCTATACGATGCGGTTGCAGTAACGAAACTCGTTGCAAGCGGTCGATTGTCATTGGATAAGACGTTAGCTGAATATCTACCCGGTTTACCGACGAAGATAGAAAATGCAGATGCCATCACATTACGTATGCTGGTCCAGCATCAAAGTGGCATTCCAAATTTTACCAACGCAGCGGGTTTTTGGGGTGCGCCTAGCTCTACTACGGGTGAAGCGTTGGCTTTGATTGAAGGGTTACCCGCTTCTTTTCAACCAGGTCACGGGTACGAATACTCCAATACAAACTATTTGCTGATTGCTGAAATTATTGCCGCGGTTACTGGGAATGACAAATTACAAGTGATTAAAGACGAGGTCCTTTTACCGCTAAACTTAAACAGCACTTTTTTTAGCTTGAGCGATGTTAATTTAAGTGATCTGATCAGTGGCTATCACAAGGACACTCCAGGCGATATGAAAACCGTTAATTACGGTTCTATGATTGCTACTGCCGAAGACGTCGGTAAGTTTATTAAGGCGTTAAATACTGCACAACTACTCTCTCAAAAAGAGGACGCAATTTACGCATCACTTTATCCGCGAAGCCATACGGGACTTGTTCCTGGTTATCAAAGTATCGCCAGATATAATGCAGATACTGATACGGTGATCGTTATGTTTGTGAATACAACGGATTTCTCCGACTATCAGCACTGGGCCTTGTTTGAAGGTCTATATAGCCGGATATCATCCTTACATATGCAGCGCAGTCGGACGTGAAACAACTACACGATTACGGTCAATGTGCTTGGCTTCATAGAGCGCCTAGTCTGCATCATTAACCGCATTTTCAACTGCCGCCGATTCGGCTCGAATATATGCAACACCAAAGCTGGCAACAACGTAAAACGCATGCCCAGCCGTTTGCATCTCGTGAGATTCCAATACTTGCCGTAACCGTTCTGCAACGTGTTCAAATTCAATCTCCTTCTCACTGGTCACCAGTATGACAAATTCCTCGCCGCCTAACCAACAAAGTAGGTCTGCTTTCTTGGTATTTTTCCTTACGGTATCGATGGATTGAATTAACGCTTCGCTTAAGACGGGTATATCAAAAACACGACTTTTCCGTTTCCCCAATTAGCTCGAATAAATACTTTTCAACTTATTTTATTGATTATTTAGGAAATAAATAATCAGAAATACGATCGAGAATCTTAGGTGGAGATTATTAGATGTGATATATATTTTCTGATCAGCGATAAACTCAACACAGTTTCTACAGCTATCAAATGGCAAAATTCATTTTGACCGATAATCGTTCAAATTGATGATGTTGTTGGTGGAAACGGGCTTACATTGGGCGTCGTCAGACGTTATATTCATGCAGTATTCCAAGAGTCGCTCGACTGGGATGAACTTTTCTTTCCTCTTTTTAATGCGTTTGGTTTGAGTATTCAAATGGATTGCCAGACCTGTAGCGACTTCTGGTGCCAACGAATGGAGTCGTTGATCCTCAAGTGTCTCGGTAACCCATAAACCCGCGTCACTGATATGGCCATTAATACTGAGATCAGTATTTTTCACCCAATCAATGTCAAAATCGATGTCAGATAATTTGCTTAGCAAGAAGGCAATGTCCAAATTTGGCAGTAATCGACAGTAATTCAATGTCTCAGCGAAGGCCGACTGCCACTCCATTTGCAATGAGTCGGTCAATTCTGACAACGATAGTTTACAAATGACAGGCACAAAAAACGTAAAGCGACTGTTTGCTTCACAGGCAATAATCGTTTTGTCCATTGATTGATAGTGATTATTAATAATATGAACCTGCCAAGACAATCGACTGGTATCGGAGGCAAGTGAATTGACGCCTACTTGTCTATTTACTTCCGCGGGCAATCGAGGTAGGTCAGCGCCCAACCATTTGTTGAGTGCATTGCTGGCTCCTAATGTTAGAGTAATGGAACGAGCCAATTACTCGGTCTCCTTTTAATTCAATTAAGAGAAGGTGCTATAAGGCCCATTTTCTTCAACGGTGTCAAAGTGAAGCATTTCCGAGGTATTGAACGACTAATACCAAACTCTCGGAGGCCTTACTTCGGATCAAAGGTATACAACCCAATGATCTGCTCCTGTAAAAATAGACACGTCTTTAAGTAACATTAAATTGTTCAAATCTTTCATGGCTTAAATAGCCTTAGGCACTATGCCTTCTTTTCTTGTTGTAATCAATTTCGATGCACTCAAATAAGTGCTGACGCATGGTTTCACGATTCAAAATTGGCTCATATTGAACGGCTTCAACTTTCATTGAGTGGAAGAAGCTTTCACACAGGCATTGTCCCAGCAGTTGCCTTTGCTCATGCTTTGGACTAAACCGTTCTTTTTGATCAAGTCACGATTGCTATGCACGAAGACATTCTTAGGCTTACTCCGGCGCACAAAGCCATTTGCAGAGCACCACATACTAGCATTGAAGTCATACGGTTACTCATCGACCAGCTAATCACCGAGCGAGAATACGGGTCGATAATGACAGCCAGATATAGCCAGTCTTCACTACTCGTTAAGTAGGTGGCTGATAGTTCAAGTAATCAATGCAACACCTCCTTTAGGATTTCTAACTCCTCGGCTTGCTTAGCCAGTTGGTGTTTATCAATTTTGCATTTTCTGTGGCAAGAGTACTCTCTCGTTCAGACTTGGACGCTTTCTTTTGTGCCGCACTTCGCCATGCGTAAAGTTGAGCATTCATAAATGCTAAGCTCGCGTGCAGTCTTTGCTATTCCAACTTTGGCAGTCAGCTTTAGAGCTTCTTCTTTGACTTCTGCGGAATAGATTCGTCCGGTTTTCTATGGGGATGCCATTACTCACCTCTGTGAGCTATTTTACTCACTTAATGAGATGTCCAAAACTATTGGATCAGATCAAAGTAGATTGAACCGACTTATTCGTGTTTCGCGAGATGAGGGAATGGAGGTAGAAAAGATAGCTAACTTTTTAAGTATATCCGATCCGAAATTTCAGAGAAAAACTAGTTATCTAGCAACCAAGCACAATGATCAAACCTCGATGTCTGGTATGTCAGGTGCTTGTGAGCGTAAGTGTTGTGTTCGAACCAATACATGCTCCTTCACCTGGACCATATAACTTCGGTCGTCGTTAGTAAAATGTGGCTCTTGAGTAATTGTTTCGATGAACTGCTGCTGTGTTAGCGTGTTGATAACTCTATCTGCCAAATCGGTTAACTGGCGAGATAATAGCTTTTTATTCACTCCACAGGTTTCTGCGAAATCAGCCATTTGATAGGCGTTAATGCTTTCGGGTTCAAACTCATCTCCCATCGCCATTGCCAGTGCATGTTTGAACTGTGGGAACATGGCAACATTCACTAAATCATAGGCAGGCGTGAATCGACTATTGCGCTTGTCAAAAAACAGCGAGACGTTTTTACCATGACTGTCGTAATTGCTGATCATCAAATTAAATAGTTGCCAGTTGATAAGCCATTGAAGACTCTCAACAGGCGACGCCATCGTTTGTGTCAGTTCAAAAAGCCGGGATAAGCTTGCGCCATCGCGAATATGCTGCACATCCCTGCCATCACCAAGGTTTCGCTCGTATTTATAGTCGCGTGACAGGTTTAGAGCTTGGCAGCCGTCAATCACATGTCTTCGAAAAACCTTTAACTGATCAGGTGCATACTTACGATCAAACCGCTCCACCATCAGTGCCGGGTATTGTTCGAATCGCGTGAACCGCACTTCTGCGGTAGGCAGCCCCACTGCCTTTGACAGTTTCATACAGAAGTATTCGTTGAGTACGAGGTTGGGACAATTGTGCTTTTCAAACTTGAGAATATGCGTTGAGCATAAAGTCCCATCGCCAAACCCGATATGCTCTTGCTCATTAATGAATATGTTGAGCTTGTCTTGAACTCCCGCCACACTCAGTCTTGGTTTGTCGTCCCATGTTAACAGGCCAATCTCTTCCTTGCAGGCAAGCCGCTTGGTTAGCTCGTCTGGTTCGATCACTCTAAATTTTGGCTTATTTGCCTGTGGTGAAATGTAGCCACCTTGTTTATTCGTCTTAAACGTAACGGCCCCCGCCAGATCATTGCCGATGGCTCTGACTTGCGAATAGACATTTTTTTCTGAGACACCAAGATGCTCCGATAGAAGCTTCCGCGCTTCCCCCTCGGGAAGTGCGTTTTCGAGATAGTTGTAGGCGACTTCAGGAGAATGGAGGTTATCTAACGTCAGTGCGGGTGATAGTGGGAAGCCCGTTTGCTGCCAATTCTGCTCATATTTAAGCTTGAGTAGGTTAGTGCCTTTATCCAAGGTTAACGTGCCAATATGTTGTTCTGCCAAATGAATGAGCAAGATATATTCTGAGGATTGGTTAATGTTATTTGCGGGCATAGTTTTCATACCCACTGGTCATCAATGACACTTGAGTCGTCGCTTTTTTTAAGGGAGTCAGGTGAAAGCGACGGTGAGGTAAGCTTGATACCCAGCCCATGTAGCACCGCAAATACGGCGGCAAGGGTGCAATTATCATTGCCATTTTCAATGCGCGACAAGGTATTGATCCCCACGTTACACAGCGCGGCGCAATCAGCGAGCTTCATACCCATTGCCGTGCGCTTCGCTTTAATAAGTTGTCCCAACACATTCGCATCATTTATAAACTGTGCGTGAGGCATTTTTGAGGAAGTCACTTTCTTTGCCATTGTTGCCTACCGAGATCAACATAAATATTCATCAGTATCGGTGATTATATGTACTTATGAACAAATTACAAGTATATTCACCTTTATCGGTGAATATACTGCAGGAAGACCATTAACCTATTATAAATCACCGTTAACGATTAATAATTGCCTGGCTGGATATCATTACGTCTACAGACTTGGCTCTGAAACCTGTGTTCTGCTGAAGTTAGACCGGACACTGCCCCATTCAGCAACCATATCATTCAACGTGACTTGGACTTTGGTGCTTAAAACTCAAAGCCATCCTGATACCGCCAATAGTCGCAACGATCAAACACAACCATGCGCTATAACCATTAAACGATAGGGCTTTTTAGCTGTGGTAATCGTAAGCTCTTTCAAATTACGGCGAGAATCTTTGGTCCCCACATCAGCATACTAGCCGCCACAACACCAATCGAAGTAATGACAGTTGCAAATGACACACCAAATGCTGCAGTGAGCGTTATACTTTTTTTACGCTGTTTTTCAGCCCAGAATGCTAACTCTGCAATTGCCATAGGGAGCAAAAAAGAACCGAACGACAAGGCGATATCAGCTGGCCCATCAATGTTAGGACTGTTACCCAAAGGACCTTGATTAAGCATAAACCACCCCATTAAATACAAGCGAAATGTCCAAACGCCGTTAATCAATATAAAAGCGTGCACCGCATAGCGTCGATGCATAGCAAATTTTTTATGGGCAGCGGTACGCCAAGCAAGGACGACAAAAACAGGAATTAAAATCCCATTTAACGTTACACCCAGAGAGCCAATGTCACTCAATCGGCCACCTCCTATCCACGTCATATACAATCCAGAGATTGCACCGATGATGCCGAAACACAAGAAGAAGCGACCATTGAGACGATGGAAACCAGGATAATGCATGCGCACATATGGGACCAGTTGAAATGTTGCACTCAAGCTAATCACAAATACCGGAATGACATGAAGTAGTAATAGTGTGTTATAGGTAGTATCGCCATTCACATAACCTTTAATCATGTGGGAAAACTGTGATTCATCCAGCGTTCCAATTACAAACGGTAGCGCAAATTGCGCTAGGATGTATAAGGCAAACATCCATTGACCAAGGAAAACAACGCCAATCCAACTCTTTATGGCCATATCCAACCAACGTTCTGACATTGATTTTGATGCCTTTTTGATAGTATTTTCCGATGTTCCGGGCTTAATAATGGTATCCATCGCCTAACTCCTAGCATACGTAATAGTGTGTCTACAGAATGCGGCTTATTCAGGCGTTAGACTTATCGAAATCAGAATTCGATCATAGAAAGTAGACTTTTTTATCGTAAAAGACGCTACACCAATATCTATTGCTGCGCGTCGAAATATCCCCTAACAAATCCACACTAGGTCTGGAAACGCTGATGCACTAAACTGCCAAATTACAGAATAAGGGGGTAACCATGTGGATAAATATTGCCTACACAATATTGCTTGTGACCGCACTTAGCTTGATGTTGGCGCAAACACTGTTCAAGCAAAAGCGCATCGAACATATTCTGTTTGCTGTTTTCTGTGGTTCTTTGGCAATGGTCGCGATTCAAAAGCTAAGCGCTGATACCTTGGGACCCTATCAATACATTATTGCTTTTGGTACCTGTGGCACTTGCAATGCAATGTGGCTCGTATCGAGAGCCATGTTTCGTGGCGATAACAGTTTGTCGCTGCGTCACTTTGTTTTCGCTAGTGCGATTGCTGGGCTTATTCTGATGAATCGCAGTATTGATTTCTTGCTTTCAATCACTTTGATGGATGCCGCTTCAATGGCTTGGATTGAGAGGTCAGCAAATGAAATCACGCAACTGATGTCTTCAACCGTTTTAGGTTTGACGTTCTGGGAGTCGATTCGCGGTTACACTAATTGCTCATCTGCGCAGAAGAAGCAACGGATACTCTTTGCCTTAATATTTGCCAGTGCCGTGTTTACGACAACCGTTATTGCGAAAGGCATTTTACCTGAAGCCTTATTCCCCACTGTTTATCCTTGGTTCGTCGCGTTTTTTGCATTCAGTATTATGGTTGTGACCTTCGCAATCCTAGTGTGGCAACAATATGAGCGAACTCAAGCAGCGCGTAGCAAGCAAACTAAAGTAACAACCTTATCTGTCAGTGTAGAAGCCAATGATTATCCGGTTTACGGCATTACCAACCCTACTGAATCGGAAGATAAGACACTGTTCACCGAGATTGAGCAATTGATGACGAGGGATAAGTTGTATTTGCAAGCAGAACTGAAAATGATTGATATCGCCAACTGTTTACAAGTTTCTGAGTATCGAGTAAGTCGCGCCATTCGCAGTTACTCTAAAGCCAGCAATTTTAATCATTTTGTCAATCGTTATCGTTTGTCATATGCAAAGCAATTGCTGACTGCAACCAACAGTCAGCACTGGACGATACTGGTTATCAGCTTGGAG
>CAXRGW010000133.1:0-3648 GCA_964230255.1 Alteromonas sp. | reverse complement strand
TCGAGGTTGCGCATTATAGCGAGCTATAAAATCCACGCAAGAAAATTTTGACTTAGGTTTATCAATAGCTCAATTGTTGTGCAATTGGGTGGAAGTGCTAGCGCATGATGATCAACTTTGTCAGACTATGGGTACTCAGATATACCTAACCTATAGAGCAGTAACAGTGACCGAGAGTAAAACCGCCCCTAAACGCGCTGGATTTTTCAAGCGATTGGCCGCCATGGTATACGATGTTTTAGTCGCAACTGCGGTCGCTATGTGTGCTGCGTTGGTCATTACTATCACGCTAATGATCCTATACGAAGCAAACGTGATCGCGCACGCTGAAGGCATGTTGTTCAATGAATTTATTCAGCAATCGCTGTTGTACACCAGCATTATCCAAGCTTGGGTCTCACTCTGGATTATCGGTTTTTTCTTGTACTTCTGGAAGAACGGCGGTCAAACATTGGGGATGCGCGCCTGGCGATTGCGCATGTATTCGCTTACCGATAAACCCGTGGGCTACGGGCGCTTATTTTTGCGCATGATTAGTGGTTTGGGTGGGCTGGGCACAATCCTCGTTTTGCTCGATTTTAAGAACAAACTTGCCTTGCAAGATCGCATCTCGCAAATAGAAGTATTGAGCTTAAGTCAGGAAGATAACCACCACCGTTCTTGGTAGTGGTTGACTATTTCCTCAGCAGGAAGCCGGCGATGGCGATAAATACAAAACTTGGCACCAGTGCACCGAGTATCGGTGGCAACTGATAGACCAAGCTCAGTGGGCCAAACACCTCATTACTGATAAAGAACGCAAAGCCTGTGAGCACACCCATGATCACGCGTGCGCCCATAGTCACACTGCGCAGTGGTCCAAATATAAAGCTCAGTGCCATTAACAACATCACCGATACTGATACCGGTTGCATGATCTTACGCCACAAGGCAAGCTCATAGCGCGATGGATCTTGAGCGTTATTTTCCAAATAGGTAACGTAATCAAGCAAGCCTCGTATAGACAAAGCTTCAGGCTTGACCGCTACCACACCTAATTTATCTGGCGTAAGGGTAGAGGGCCAACTATTGGATTCTATTGTCTCTTGGCGGATGGCTAAGTCGGTAAAATAGGTGTGGTTAACGCCTTCTAACTGCCACTCTTCCGCGGCAAAAGCGGCTTCTTCGGCATAGGTTAAACGGGTTAAATTCAGTGATTCGTCGAACCAGTAAATGGTAACTTCTCGCAATAATTCGCGCGACACAACTTGGCCAATACTCACAAAGTTATCGCCGTCTTTGGCCCAGACCAGTTGCTCTGAGGAGAATAAACTACCTCCAGATATGGCCTCGGTACGGATCTCCTTTGCCTTGGACTCACTGGCTGGCGTAACAAACTCACCAACAGCCATCACCACTAAAATCATCACCACGCACGACTTCATGGCAGAGCCAATAATGTTCCAACGACTAAGCCCTGCAGCTTGCATTACAACTAGCTCTGATTGAGTAGCCAAAACCCCCATGCCAATTAGGCCACCGAGAAGTGTTGCCATGGGGAAGAATTGCTCTAAATCACGCGGTAGGCTGAGTAACACGTATAACATCGCAACGGTCATATCGTACTCGCCTTCTCCAATCCGTCGCAACTGCTCAACAAACTTAATCAAACCGCTAAGACCCAACAAGATGGTTAGGGTTAGCGTTACTGTGCCTAGTAACGTGCGAGCGACATATAAATCAAGGATCTTAAACATTACTGCGCCTCCGCAGTAATGAACGCACCCAGCTACCTGTGCGCCTATCTCTGGCAATTAGGGTAATGCCTATGATGAACATGATCAGGTGCACCCACCACAGACCAATTTGCTGGGGGATCTTGCCATCTTCAAGCACCCTGCGGCTTGCAAGCAGCAGTAAGAAGTAGCCGAGATACAATAAAATAGCCGGAAACATTTTGCCAAAACGGCCTTGGCGCGGATCGACTGCCGACAGTGGTACTGCTATTAGCACTAAAAATGGCAGAGATAATGGAATGGCAATGCGCCATTGTAGCTCTGCAATCGCTTCGATAGAGCCGTCATCCAATAAATCCATGGTCGGCACTGCTACCATTTTGCGGTTAGATTCCTGTGACGCTTGCTCGCTAATTTGAATTTGGTATTCGTCAAATTCAACAATTCGGTAATTACTGTTGGCCGAGTTTCCTTCGTACTGATTACCGTTGTTTAGAATGAGGTTTTGCTCACCGGTTTCGCTGACCGAAATACTGCCAGCATCAGCGTAAACTACCTGTACATCGGGTGGCCCAGCACTTTGTTGTTTGCGTTGCGACAAGAAGATTTTGCGCAGTGGTTGGTCTAATTCGGTATCCACTTCATGGATAAAAATAACGGCTTTGTCGTTATGGGTTTGTTGAAATCTACCTGGAATAACTGCGGCAATACCAGCTTCAGAGCTGGCTTTATCGCGTAGTTGGTACTCACTTTCAGCTGATAACGGCGCAAGCCATAGGGTTACCACTCCGGTGAGTAGCATGAGAAAAACTGACAACACAAGCATTACGCGCGTGACGTACCATTCGCTGATCCCGCAGGCTTTCATAACTGTCATTTCGCTATCAACGTAGAGCCTACCGTACGCTAACATAATGCCCAAAAATGCACTAATAGGCAGTACCAACGAGGCTAGCACTGGGCTATATAACGCCAAGAAGCCAATGACTAAGCTGGCTGGAATATCACCGTCTGATGCATCGCCCAACACGCGCACGAAACGCAGAGTGATGAATATTGCCATCAAGACGAAAAATATCGCGAATTGAGATTTTAGTGTTTCTTTAAGCAGGTAACGAAAAATTAGCATTGCTTAGTCACACACAAACTTGGATTTTTAGTGAAAGCAGTCACAGATTTAAGTAAACTCAGTGTTTTGACATGTTTTGTCGACATGCGGTCAAGTATATTCGCATTCAATTGCCCGCATATTAAATCACAAGCAATAGCTAAAGGTTAATGCAAATTGGATAAAAATGACAATTTGCTCTGTTAAAACCGCGCTGTTGAACGAGAGATTATTATGGAATTTAGTGTAAAAAGTGGTAGCCCCGAGAAACAACGCAGTGCTTGCATCGTAGTTGGCGTGTATGAACCGCGTCGGTTATCGCCTGTAGCTGAGCAATTAGATGAAATTAGCGATGGCTACATCAGCAGTTTGTTGCGTCGTGGTGATTTGGAAGGCAAAGCCGGCCAAATGCTATTGTTGCACCATGTACCTAACGTGCTCAGCGAGCGCGTATTGTTGGTTGGCTGTGGTAAAGAGCGCGAGCTAGACGAGCGCCAATACAAACAAATTATTGCCAAGACAATTCGTACCTTGAATGAAACCGGTTCAATGGAAGCGGTTTGCTATCTGTCAGACTTGCACGTTAAAGGACGCGATGTTTATTGGAAAGTCCGTCAAGCAGTCGAAGCAACACAAGACTCGCTTTACACATTCCTGCAACTGAAAAGCAAAAAGGGTGAGCCTCGTCGTCCATTGCGCAAAATTGTATTTAATGTGCCAACGCGCAAAGAGCTGCCAATCGGTGAGCGTGCACTAGAGCACGGTTTAGCGATTTCTGTTGGTTCACGCACTGCACGTGATGTGGCCAATATGCCGCCAAACATT
>CAXRGW010000132.1:0-7879 GCA_964230255.1 Alteromonas sp. | reverse complement strand
GCCTTGTTGATGTCTTCCAGCGGCATCTTATGGGTAACAAACTCATGCAATGGTATTTCACCGTTGAGGTATTGCTCAACGATTTGTGGTAATTGACTGCGCCCTTTCACACCGCCAAATGCCGTACCGCGCCAGACTCTTCCAGTGACCAATTGGAAGGGGCGTGTAGCGATCTCCTGCCCAGCTCCTGCAACACCAATGATGACAGACTCGCCCCACCCTTTGTGGCAGCACTCAAGCGCACTTCGCATAACATTCACATTACCAATACACTCAAACGAATAATCAACACCGCCATCAGTTAGCTCAACAATTACATCTTGAATAGGCTTATCGTAATTTTTGGGGTTAATCACGTCCGTCGCCCCAAGCTTTTCGGCCAATGCGAATTTCGATTCATTGATATCAATAGCGATAATTCGACTCGCCTTAGCCATAACGGCACCAATAACCGCCGATAAACCGATTCCACCTAGACCAAAAATCGCAACCGTCGCGCCGGGCTCTACATTAGCAGTATTGAGCACTGCGCCCATACCAGTTGTAACACCGCAACCGAGTAAGCATACTTCTTCAAGCGGCGCGTCTGGATTGATCTTCGCCAGTGATATTTCGGGCAATACTGTGTATTCAGAAAATGTCGAACAGCCCATGTAATGATAAATAGGCTTGCCATCAATCGAGAAACGTGAAGTACCATCGGGCATAACGCCTTCGCCTTGGGTTGTGCGGATTTTTTGACACAAATTAGTTTTACCCGACTGGCAAAACTTACATTCACCACATTCTGGTGTGTACAGTGGAATAACATGGTCGCCAACCGCAACACTGGAGACACCCTCGCCAACTGACTCAACAATCCCACCGCCTTCATGGCCTAAGATACACGGGAACTTGCCTTCAGGGTCATCACCCGACAATGTATAAGCATCAGTGTGACACACACCAGATGACATAATTTTGATTCTAACTTCCCCCGCCTGCGGTGGCATCACGTCTACGGTTTCAATGCTTAGAGGCTCGCCTGCACGCCATGCGACAGCAGCTTTACAGGAAATTGTGTTAGTCATATGTAGGCTCCATTTTTAGTTTTTATTTACGACTATTATTCGGTTCTTATTGAATTTCGTTTACAATGCGCCCAATTTTGCAACGCTTCAAGAGTTATATTTAGGATGCTAAAACAGTTGGGCTACAACCTCGTCGGCAGCCTGTCGGTCATTTGTTATTTTATCAATACCGTATTTTGGTTTGTGCCGATCATGTGTTTCTCGGTACTCAAATTACTGCCTATTCCTCCATGGCAACGTGGCATTTCTTATTTACTTGACGGTTGTGCAACCAACTGGATCACCGTCAATCGCCAAAACCAGAATATCTTCAGTCGAACCAATATAGATGTACAGGGTGTTGAACAGCTTTCTCCTCAAGATTGGTATTTGGTCATTGCTAACCATCAAAGCTGGGTGGATATTCTTGTATTGCAGCGGATCTTTAATCGCCGTATTCCATTTTTAAAGTTCTTTTTGAAAAGAGAACTCATTTGGGTGCCGTTTTTAGGTTTGGCCTGGTGGGCGTTGGATTTCCCTTTTATGCGCCGCTATAGCAAGTCATTTCTGGCTAAAAACCCGCATTTAAAAGGTAAAGATCTAGAGACTACCCGCAAGGCATGCGAAAAATTTAGCACCAAGCCCGTCAGCGTTATGAATTTTATCGAAGGTAGTCGCTTTACAGCGCACAAACATCAGCGGCAGCAACCTCCTTTTGAGCATTTATTAAAACCTCGCGCAGGTGGTATCGCATTTGTATTGAGTGCGATGGGCGAGCAATTACACAAACTAGTAAACGTGACCATTCATTATCCTAAAGGCATACCAACTTTCTGGGATTTCGTCTGCGGTAAAGTTAACGACATTACTGTGCGCGTAGATGTAACGCCAATTAGTGATTTATTCGATCAGCAAATTTTTAATCAACGCTACTTTGATGATCCACAGCAGCGGGCCAAGTTTCAGCAGTGGTTAAATGCACTATGGTTTGAAAAAGACCAACAATTGAACGAGTTAAAACAGTAGATATACATATGCGATTAGTATTAGCCCCCTTTATTTTTCTTATTCACCTGCCTTTGCAGTTAGCCAACCTCGCGTTGTGGGGCGCGCTGATTATTACCTTTGGTTTGATCAAACTTATTGCGCCTAAATTACTGTGCGACCGCGTGCTGAATCCACTGATGAATTGCTTTTTGCTCTGGTTCGGTCGAGTTAGCTTGCTGTTTATCCGGTTGTTTAACAATGTGCGTCTTGAGTACAACGTCGCCGGTGAATTGAGTAAAGAAAGCTGGTATTTGATTATGGCAAATCACATCAGCTATCTCGACATTGTGCTGATGATTGAGTTTGCCCACGGCCGCATCCCGCCACCTAAATTCTTCTTAAAGAAAGAGTTAATCTGGATGCCATTTGTCGGATTAGGCGCTTGGGCACTCGACATGCCATTTATGCGCCGCTACTCCCAGGTCTTTATTGCCAAAAACCCGCACCTGCGAGGAAAAGACATTGAAACAACCCGCAAATCGTGTGAAAAATTTAAAGACCGTCCAACGACGGTAATTAATTTTGTTGAGGGTACTCGCTTTACACCGGAAAAGCATGCCAGCAAGCAAAGTCAATACGAGTGTTTGTTACCACCGAAAGCTGGTGGCATCGCATTTACTCTGGCAGCAATGGGCGAGTTATTCACTAATATTCTCGATGTGTCATTGGCCTATCCTGAAAACACTCGCCACCCAATGTTTGAAATGTTGGCCGGTCAGATGAAACGCATTGTGATCGACGTTCAGGTATTACCCGTTGATAACGAAGTGATTGGCGACTATTTTGAAAATGCGAGTTTTAAAGCGCGTTTCCAACAATGGTTGAATAATGTCTGGGAAGCAAAAGACAAACGGCTTAAACAAATTTTAGGAATGTAATACATGATTGATGATACCAGCTTACGCGAGCTCGTTTTGGAGTATGTCCAGTTTGTAGCACCGCAGGCAACTGTGGAAAGCATGTCATACACGCTAGGTGTGTTCGGTATCATCTTCTCGGCTGGCATTATTTCGTTGTATGTCACTCATTTTATCGTCAGTGAACGTATTACTCGTTTTGTGTTGAAAACCGGCAGCTTGTGGGACGACGAATTGCACAAGCATCAGTTTTTCAAACGCTGTGGGCACATCGTTCCCGCGATTGTTATCAGTTTCATCGCGGCCTTATTGTTACCTGAAGCGTCTCGCGCACTAGCAATCATAGAGCGATTATCCATGCTCTATTTGGCTATCTCGTCATTGCTTATTATCAGCGCACTTCTCAATACGGTAGAAGATTTGTACAACGCTTCCGCCTTAGCCAAACGCGCACCCATCACCGGTTTTATTCAGGTCACAAAGTTAATCGTAACTATAATCGTAATGGTCTTGGTGATCAGTTTATTGATCAACAAGAGTCCTTTAATTTTACTTTCGGGTATGACTGCCATAGCGGCCGTTTTACTACTGATTTTCCGCGATACGATTTTAGGTTTTGTTGCAGGCATTCAAATTGCCGCCAACCGCATGTTCAATACGGGCGACTGGATTGCTATGCCCAAATACGATGTGGATGGTGAGATTTTGCTCATTGGCTTAACTAACGTCAAAGTGCAGAACTGGGATAAAACCATTTCAACCTTACCCACTTATTCGCTTACCACTGAAGCAGTGAAGAATTGGCGTGGTATGAGTGAGTCAGGTGGACGCCGAATTAAACGAGCCATCCACATTGATTTGCGTAGTGTGAAATTTTGCAATCAAGACATGCTTGATAGTTTTGCCAATATTCGGCACATCAAAGGTTATTTGAGTAGAAAACTCGAAGTCCTGCGCGAGTACCATCAAAGCGAACAAATTGATGAGACCGACTTACTCAACAGTCGTCGATTAACAAATTTAGGGACCTTCAGGGCCTACTTGCAAGGGTATTTGTCTAATCACGTAGACGTGAACAAAGGTATGACGATGATGGTACGCCAGCTACCGCCGACGGAGTTAGGTATTCCGTTGGAAATTTATTGCTTTAGTACGAACAAAGACTGGGTTGCCTACGAAGGTATTCAGGCAGACATTTTTGATCATGCGATAGCTATGTTGCCGCTTTTCCAGCTCAAGCCGTATCAACGCGACAACATTGCTAGATTAGATAATTAAGCAAGTAAATACCCGAACAAGCCGCAAACAGTCAGAGAGGCTACACCGAGGTAACAATACTCGATACGCTCTTTAAGGGCTTCGGCGCCGCTCTTATCGGACATGATACCCATAACGATACTGCTAAGACCCAGTACCAAAGCGATTAATGCGATCCCAAATAAGATTGGGCTAATCCACATAGCCATAGTTATGTCTCCAAAATCAAAACTGCGCGCATTATGCCTGAAGCCGCCGCGCATTGGTATGCTACTTGGGTGTTTTTTGTGGTCTTGATTGACCTTGGCCAATAACACTAACTATTAGCCTATTCGACAAAACTCTTCCCACAAAAATCCATTCGCAAAATTGAAAAACACCTCAAACTATTGAAATTAATAAATTTATTAAAAATGGCCTGCATATTGATTATGTCCAATAAAGGTTACTCATTTAATTTCAAAGGACACATCATGCATAAGCAAGCTATCTTTACTGCAACTTTAACTGCGTTTGCAATCAATGTTGCAGCTATACAACCAGTACACGCACATACAGACTTTACCGATAACTGCAGTATTAACTTCTCAGGTGAACTGGAATTCCATCACGATGTATTAACAATAACCTTAGAAGACGATCGAGAAATTACCTTTAATCCAGACGGTGACGTCACCATAAACGGCACTTATCTAGATTTAGATTACGAGCAACAGACTCATGCTCAAAACTACTACACCCACATTACTGACTCGATGCCCATGACCGTTAACATTGCGGTTGACGCATTAGAAATTGCAAGCACCGCAGTTACTGAAGCATTTGGCGAGCTATTGGGCTATGACGATGAGTTAACCCAAGAATTTGGTGTATTTTTTGATGAACTAAGTGTCAATATCAATGATCACTTTTATGCCGAGGACGGCAGTTTCCATATTGAGTCTAGCCGCTTCGACAACGACAACTGGATTGACAATCAATGGGAAGAAGAATTTGATCAGAAGGTAGAAGACCTTATCTCTAAATCAATGGGACGTTTATTAATCGCAATCGGTACCGAAATGCTATTCAGTGATGGCGGTGACGGCAACGCATTTGAAGCGCGGATGGAATCCTTAGGTGCATCCATTGAACAGCGGGTAGAGTCTCAAGCTGCAGACCTCGAAGTTCGTGCTGATGAATTATGTTTGACCTTAAGTAAGGCAGATATTGCCGAAGAGGCGCTACGCAGCGACATCAGCTTACTGCACGACTTGAATATCATTTCAGTTAACCACAGTAAGTTCAGTATGTAAGCTAACTGAAAGTCATTATAATACCCCGTAAATGCGGGGTATTTTTTTGGGATCTATTCGTACATGCAAAGTTCAACAGCTGTTGCTGTGATCGGTTGTGGCTGGTTAGGTTTATCAGCAGCCAAACACTTAGTAAAGCAAGGTTATCAGGTTGCTGGGAGTAGCCGGAATAACAGTAAGCTGGCGCAGCTTAATCAACTCGGTATAACGCCAGTTGCTGTTGATGTATACGAACCTCAAAGTTACCAAAATAGCGCGATCGCGGACTGCTCAATTTGGATAATCAATATTGCTGCCGGGCGCCGTTCAACCGATTTTGCAGTCTATGTAGGCAAGATGAAACAGCTCATTGACTATGCAGCAACGTGTAAAATCGCGCACTTGATTTTCGTCAGTACCACCGCTGTTTATGGCAATCCACCAGGCACAGTAGTTGAAACGACAGAGCTCCAGCCGTTAACAGCGTCAGGCAAAGCCCATGCTGAAATGGAAGCTTACATCCAATCGCGCCTCAGTGCCCGGAGCAGTATTTTACGCCTCGCTGGTTTGGTCAGCACAGACCGTCACCCAGCTCGCTCATTGAGTAAGCGTACAGAAGCCATTAGTGGTGGCAAACAAGTGATTAACTTAATCCACCGTACTGATGTGGTCGCGGCACTGAGCATTTTATGTGAGCGCGGACCGATGGGAACTAAACCTTTGCACCTTGCATCACCTGATCACCCCAGTCGGAAAGACTACTACACCTGGGCGGCAGAGCAGCTAGATCTAAAAGCACCACTGTTTACGTGTGAGGAAAATACTCAATATGAGAGTAAGCGAATTGATTGTAGCGATAGTTTGATGCGTTTAGGGCTGACATTAAAATATACCAGCCCGTATGACATGTTAACCGAAGAGTGAAACGCCGAAGTACTTTACAGCCACAGTATTGACAAAGATAACCAACAAAATGACCGGAATGAAAGTACCTACCGAGATATCAACATAACGCTCAAACAACGAACCTTTGTAGTTTGGTGCGCCTTTATCTAATTCAGCATTCAAGTTGTACTTCTTCCAACGATAGATAACAAAAATACAAATCAATAAACCATTTAGTGGCAGGATCGTGTCGTAAAACACGTCGTAAACCACATCGAAGAAAGACTTACCAGCGCCTGCGTACGAGGTGAATTCGGTAAAGAAACCAACCATTCCGAATGACAGCGCACAAAACGCCGCGAGTACTGCCAATAAAATACCCAAAATACCAAGCGCTGCTTTGCGTGAAACGCCTTTCTCATCGATCAACGCGGCAACGGGTACTTCAAAGATAGATACTATCGAAGTAATCGCTGCAAAAAAGACTAACAAGAAGAACACGCTCGCAACGATACTGGCACCGACATAGCCCAAGGTTGCTTGTAGCGCCAAGAAGATTTTAGGCAAAAATGTGAAGATCATACTGATAGATGAATCACTTAACTTAGTTGGATCGATATCTGGGTCGAATGAAAAAATCGCCGGTAAAATCATTAAACCGGCAACAAAGGCTACTGCAGTATCAGTCAAAGCGACTAGCTTAGCTGAACCCGGAATATCAGCACGACGATTAATATAACTACCGTAAGTGATCATGATCCCCATACCCAAAGATAAGGAGAAGAATGCCTGTGAAAGCGCACCGTTAACTACCGATGCATTGATCTTGCTGAAATCAGGAACTAAGTAATATTCCACCCCAGCCATGGCATTGTCGCGGGTTAAAACAAATACGACTAATGCTAATAGCATAACGAATAGAGCAGGCATCATGAGCTTAGCGGCTTTCTCAATCCCTTCGCGAACACCACCTTGCAGGATCAAATACACTATGGCTAACACCGCTACCATATAAATGAAGATGGTTTCGCTATTGATGAATTGGCCGAAGGTATTAGGGTCGGCAAGTTGGTCTAGATTACCGATAGCAGATTCGAACAAATAACCAAAAATCCACACGGTAATGACTAGATAGAACACCGCGATCATGAAGGGGGTAATGATTGATAGCCAACCCGCTATCTTCCATTGCCAAGCCCCACCGGTAAGCTTTGAATATGCGCCGAGTGGATCTTTACCAGCATGACGGCCCACCGACATTTCAGCCAGCATCACAGGTAAGCAAATTAAAAATACAAATAGCGCATACATAACTAAGAATGCACCGCCACCGTTCTTGGCAGCACCTACAGGAAACCCAACTAGGTTACCAATACCAACTGCAGAGCCTGCCGCGGCGAGAATAAACCCAATACGTGAGCCAAACTCCTCTCTAGAACCGGCCATATCCCTTTCCCCTTGTCGTTTTATTATTGTTATGGGCCTGCTAATAAAACAGGCTATTATTTTT
>CAXRGW010000131.1:0-9089 GCA_964230255.1 Alteromonas sp. | reverse complement strand
AATCTAACGGTGTTTCGTTGGGTATAGACCAAGTCTTCATTCGCGAAGCAGCTTTTATTTATATTCTATGCATGTTGGAAAACGCTTATAGCGAACTTGAACCCCATGAATGGCCAACGGAAAATGATAAGGAATATTTGGTATTGAGGAATAAAGGACAAGACCTTATTCCTGAAATATCGCTTGTACTAAAAGCTATTGAAGCCTCTGATTCAGGGCTTTTCAATCAAGCGTCAGATGTCATATTTAAAAAATATGTAAAGGGTAGGTTTGCTCGGCTATCAAGGTAGGGTTAACCTAAAAAAGCGCTTAACGACATGCACCGCAAGGCGTTGCATTGGGACGCTAACAAATGGGTGGCTTCGCCATTATCACCCATGTGCTATCGCCCGTTATCTTAGAGTTATGTGTAAAAAATGAGTATCGTATTTCCTATTCTACTTTACTACGACGGAAAACTAACTGCTCAGAAAGCAGATAGCTTTAAGGTTGCAGGTGCTAGGTTCACAAAAGACGGTACGTTCGTGCACATGGAGTACCGAGAAAATGAAAATAATGGCTGGCTACTTGAGAGCAATGGGAAGTTTCATAATCTAAAACCATCCGGTAAAAAACGCGGTGGCCTGCGGCCACTAAGGTTTCTTTGGAACTTTGTTAAATCTGAATTCAGCGTTGAAACAACGCAAACAATAACAGCCGGCGAACTCCTAGAGGTCGTTCACAAATCTAAGAAAAATGCGTTATCAAAAGACTTAATAAAGTTTCTATCTGGCCTTGAATCCGGCAACATCGTTAACCAAGAATTGTTAAACAAATGGCCACTGTAAAAACACATAACCAGGCAATCAAAGTTCGCCCACGAAAGGACCCGCGGGCTGGACTCGATTTGCTGCGCGCCGCTCGCTCTTTATTGCGGCGTTAGGTGGATCAGGAAACATCGTGAATAAAAGTTACAAATTGGCAGCCCATGAAATAACAGACCATTGTTAATGGTTATGGTGGCTGTAAAAAAAGTAATATCCGCATACATACTCATTTCATTTTAAGGGGAGACAGGTTTTCGAATTCTGCTTCTCAGTATTTTGTTGCCTGTTTTAAAGCCTCACACCTAGCCAACATAGCCGTTGGTGACGTCAGCGTGTAGTTGGTGAAAAAAAGATACTGCGCGTAGAAAGCGTTCGTACCCTTGGCCTCTTATTCGATTTAATCCTATGGGGTACTACTAACATGAAATGGTTGATTCGTATCACAAGTATCGTTATTCCAGTATTAGGCTGGGCTGTCTTTGTCTTTTTGGCGTCTCTTGAGGGATTGTGGTTGGAGCCTATTGCTAGTGACAATGATGGTTTTGACCGATATGTAGCATCGCGTTTGGAAAACAATTTTCCTGGCAGCGCTGCAGTGGCATTGATAAAGGATGGTAAAATAGAATTCCAGCAATTCAAGACCGCCAAACTAGCGTCGAATGACGACGATATTGTTGATGAAAATACGGTTTTTCCGCTCGCATCATTAAGTAAATTGATTACTGCCATAGCGATTCACAAACTCGCCAGTGATGGTTATTTCTCTCTTGATGATCCAATCGAAAAGTATCTTTCAACTTGGCGATTGCCAGAAACGGGCTTTGACAACAAACAAGTAACCATTGCGATGCTACTGAGTCATACATCAGGTTTGACTGACGGTCTCGGTTTCGGCGACTATGGCCGTGAAGAAGCACTCCCAACAACCCAAGAGTCTTTATTAGCTCCTAGAGCTTCTAAAGAGAATAAAGTTATTGAAGTTGGCGTGCAGCCGGGAACGGAGTTTTTATATTCTGGGGGCGGTTACTTGATTTTAGAGTTACTGGTAGAAGAGATTACCAATCAGCCCTTTGAGTTATGGGTTAAAGCAAATGTTTTAGACCCTGCTGGCATGGTTGGTAGTTCTTATGGCTATTTGGGAGCTATCGAAAATAATTCGGGTTCGATCACTACGGATGGCGCTAGAGCAGAAGTATTCCAGTATGCCTCATCTGCAGCAACGGCATTAAATGCTAATATTATCGACTTGGCGAGTTTAATCGCTTATTTGCAGCAGAGTATGACTGACGTATCTCCCTTAACACAACCCACAGCAGAAATGATGGGGGCGTATATTTGGGGGCAAGGTTCGATGCTCTATGCACCGCTGGAAGGCAGTGTTTATATATTCGGTCACGATGGCAGTAACTCCCCAGCAATTAATACAACACTGCGCATAAATCCGGAAACTGGAGAGGCCTTTATAGCGCTAGTTACTGGCCATCAATCACTGGCCTCCGAACTCGGCTTTGAATGGACCTTAATGCAAAGTGGCAAACCTGACTTTGTATACTTCAATCGCGCCATTGCAAGCGGGATGAAACCAATGGCAATAGGTATCTTAATTTGGTTGCTACTTGTCTCTTGGTTTTTTGTAGTGCGAAAAAAGCAACGCTAATTTCCCGGTAAGCGTGATCAACCCTAGACATCGGTTTTAAGTGATCCGTTTTCGAATCGGCCTTTAAGCGTCTGATATTTTGTGCGTCCAATAGGGATAAGGGCGTCAGTTATTAGTTTGGCGGCATAGCGACCACCAGGCTCTACTGTCAAACTGCTTACGTAGTTCATGTTAACAATGTGAGAGCGGTGCACACGTTCGAATTGTTGGGGAAGTATTGCCATTATTTTCTCAACGCTTTTACTGTGTAACCGTGGGGTATTTGCGTGTTTGAGAAAAAGATGGGTGTAGTGCCCTGTAGCTTGTATGTGAGTTACGTCATTCACCGCTATCAAGTCTAATTCATGATTTGATTTGACGCTTAGGTATCTGCAGCCATAGTGAGTGCGAAGAGTGTTGTCGGTGATTCGGCGAAATGCTTTTTCCAGGCGCTGCTGCGAACATGGCTTTTCGATAAAATCCAGTACGCCGTAGTCGAACGCTTCGAGTGCTTTCTCGCCATACGCTGAAATAACAACGGTGTGGAATGCTTTAGCCACTTGGTTTTTTAATAATTCAAAACCATCGTGTCCTTGCAAATTCAAATCGAGTAATAGAACGTCGACCTCATTTTCTACCAAGTGTTCCTCAGCGTCGTCCAAGTTGTTGAAGGTCGATACTTTGGTTAAGTCTTGTCCTAGGATTGCTTCAACAAAGCGCTTAATCCGTATAATCAAAAGCGGTTCGTCTTCCACGATGACTACCCTCATAGTGATATGGCCTTTTCTTTTGCTTTGATTAGGTTGATCTTAGGAGTGTAGCTGTAGCGCGTTACCCATAGGCTATTGTTCTCGGCACTGGTTAGTTCCCAACCTTGCTCGCAAACTTCATTCAATTTCGCCCGAATGTAAGCTTCCCCGATGCCTAGACCTTGGTGATCGATTACCGAAGCCATTGGCGTCGACAATTCAATACATAACCTCTTGCCTTTTTTACTGGCTTTGAGCGTCAAATGCTTGTTCTGCGCTATACGGTTGTGAGTGAAGCAGTTTTCAATCTGGCTATGAATAATTGCTGATGGGACCATAAAAGTTTGAGTGTCTGCGTTATCTAGTAACACCTCCAGTTGGTAAGTTTGCTGGTAACGTATTGCCATGATTTTTAAATGATGTTTGCAAAGAGCCACCTCATCTTGCAAACTCACCAAATCCTGATTACTCATCTTTACCAAGTCTCTGAATTCATTTGCGATATTGGTTACAAACTCATTGGCTTGCGCGGGAGCGGAGTCAATGAGTTCTTGAAGTTGCATTAAGCAGTTCATCAAATAATGTGGCTGTAGGTTCTTACGCAACAACTCACCTCTTATTCGTCCCGTCTCTAGTGCTTGATCACGGTAAACCTTTAATTGTTGGAGAAGAGAAAGACCAATCGCCGACATCAACAAGCATGTTGCGAAACCAAACCCAACCTCAGTGAAAAGAGTCGGCGCAACTAATAGTAATAATAACGAAATGGCGCTAGTGGCGGTCGTAAATTTTGCGAATGGCTTACCCTTACGCATTGCCATCATATTAATCGCGAGAACAAATGCAAAAGCAATGATAAAGAGTGATTCACTGCGTTTGTCGTAACTACTGAGTATAACAATTGGAACGGTTTGCGATACTACAATCATAACTAGCCAGAAGCGTTTCTTGTCAAACTTGTGCTGATAAAGGTAAAACACTGGTAGTAGCAATGTTAGTGCAAAGGTGTTTATCAAAATAAAACTTAATCGTAAGACATGGTCATCGTAGTGGTAGTCCGCCCAAAGCTTCCATTGTTCGGCTACTAGTAGAGTGATAGTCAGCAAACAAAGCAAAGCAAATAGCCTGAAGGTGACGTCTTTATTGAAGTTCAGGTAGAGCATGGCAAAGATGAACGCCAATATGCCCAAAGCGCCTATTATTAGTGCGGTAACAATAGTTATGTTAATTATCGTATCGTAAATTGCTTCCTCATCGCTAATAGCAATGAGATGACCTATCGTGCTCAAATTAGGGTCCGTACGAAATGTTGAAATCGCAAGGGAAAGCCTATGCTCACCTGGCGAAAGTTGTGATGCTGTAAGAGGTAATATCTGGGTAATCGGTCCCGCTTTTTCCTCTTGCGCTGACGCGCCATGCTCACCATTGCTACCCAAGTAGTTTCCATCGATATAGACGTCATATGCACCCATTAAGGCCACCAGAAGTATTGGTTTTTGAGGTAATGATGTCTCATTTAATACAAAGGTTGCACGCAAGCAGACGTGGGATTGCGCCTTTAAGTCTCTGATTTCAAATGCAGGCCAATCGTGAGTATTGAGCTGCTCTGAGTGGCACTCTGAATTTTTTAATTCCGCAATGGGCTTAAATTTCCAACTTAGGATTGTGCCGCTACCTTGAATACTCTGCCGCGTGGGATCTGCACTCGCTGCTAACATAAGCAATAATGCAAAAAATACAGCCAGACTGCGTAAGTATTGAAAACCATTTAAGCTTTTACTCAACGTAAACCTTTATTGAATTGTTTTTCCAAAGTATACGACACATCCGCAGTTTGAAATGTCATAAGTTATCTTGTAGGTGGAAACTTTAGTCTGCTATGGAGAATTTAACGATTGTAAGGTTCTCAATAGCCCGCCTTACCCAACCGCGGCACCAAAACAGGCGTATTCGCCTTGTACTTTGCGTACTGAGGATCATCACCAAAGCGTTTATCAGCAGCTTCCTCAAGTAGGTTTACACCGCTCACGCGCGTAAGTAATAAGGTTACAAATAGTGGCGAAATTATTGTGATATAGGCCCAGCCAGAGAGTACCGGTAAGGCAACCAATAAGACTCCAAACCACAATAATATCTCGCCGAAGTAATTTGGGTGGCGTGAATAGGCCCATAAACCGGTGTGGATAAACTTATGGCCAGTCTCTGCCTGCGTCACTTTAAACTTGCGCTTTTGTTGGTCGGCAACAGCTTCAAAGCTTAAGCCAATAATCCAAAGAGCGATGCCGATATAGCCCAGCCAGCCAAGCGGAACTGTTGCTTGCGATAGCATGGCTACAAAGGCAGCTGATGCGGTTACTGTTACCCATACCCCCTGGATAGTCCAGGTGGTAAAAAAGCGAAACGGATTTGGCTTGATTTTAACAAAGCGTTTATCAATGCCGTCTTTGCTAATGCGCATAAACAAAAACGTTCCCAAACGCGCTGCCCATATAGCGACCATTGCGGCTAAGATGATATCGCGTAGGTCGAGCTCAGTCTGGATGACATAGAGGATAAAAGCTGTGATAGATAGGTAAGTGAGGCTGCCGGTTAAATCGTAAAAGCGCTCGGTTTGCAAAAGATAAGCGGGGATGAATCCAGCCCATTGAATGGTAAAGGCGAAGATTACACAAAGCGCATAAGCAGAGAACCCGCGCCATTCAATACTTACTTGGCTACCGGCTAAGCCAAAGCCAGCCGCAAGTGCTAGTGCAATTGCAGTAAACACTAGTGATCGTAGAAACATGTAGGCTCCTGTTCGTATGCTATTAAGTCGATTTGTACTAGTACCATTGTTGCATTAGAGCAATTGATTGCAACCTTACACGGGTAAAGCACTGGTATCTTTGATCCGCGATAGCGCCATTGTGCTCTTCACTTCAGCTACACCGGCTATTTGCGAGATCTTCTCAAAAAATAGTTTTTCGTAGTCGTATACATCTTTTACCGCAACCTTTAAGAAAAAGTCCTGATCGCCCATCAGGCAATAGCATTCCAATACCTGTTTGATGTTACGGATACATTCGGCAAATTCGTCAAGGTGGGCACGGCCGTGGGCAGACAGTTTCACATGCGCGAATACCAGTGTGCCGAAGCCAACTTTTTCACCATCGAGAACGGCCACACGCCGTTTGATCACACCGGCTTGTTCCATACGCTGAATGCGTCGCCAGCAAGGCGCTTGGGATAGCCCAACGTGTTCAGCGATTTCTGCGGTACTGCGACTGGCGTCTTCCTGTAGCAGGGCGAGTATTTTACGATCGAAGTTATCTAGCATAAATTATTCACAAAAAATTTAATTAAAGAATAGTTAATTCATTTAAATCGCTTTTGGACGAAATTACAAATAATAAATCGTCTGCATAGTGACTAACATAGTTACAGGTTTGTAAATGGAGAACGTAGCATGCTTGATGAGAACATCTTGGTACGAGGCGCAGTGCGCCATGAAATACTGATCACAGCTTATTGTGATGAAAATTTGGCATCGAGAATTTTAGATATTTGTGCTGCGTTAAATATTTTGCCAGAGCAATACAACGCCGCGCGCTCAACGCCTAAGACCATGACTATTGCGCTGTCATTAGCAGCTATGGGTGAAGCACAGTTAGCGCGTTTGGTAAAGCGGATTGATGCCTTGCCTGCAACTATTGCTAGCCAGTGCAATACGCATGTAGTAAGCGCGAGCGAAAAAGCCAAAGTGCCTCTCAATCGCTCATCAAAAGTAACTGAACAAACCGGCGCTGACCTGATTTTAGCGACCTTGGCCGAACTGGGCGTTGATACTGTATTTGGTTATCCCGGCGGTGCTGTGCTGCCATTATATGATGCGCTTTATCGTCAATCGCGGATCAAGCACGTATTGGTCCGGCACGAACAAGCAGCCGTGCACGCTGCTGAAGGATACGCGCGTTCCACGGGTAAAGTGGGCGTGTGTTTGGTTACCTCAGGACCCGGGGCTACTAATACCATCACCGGTCTAACGGATGCTTTGATGGATTCTGTGCCGGTGCTGTGTTTATCGGGGCAGGTGGCATCGCCGTTATTGGGCACTGATGCCTTTCAAGAAGCTAACGTAGTTTCATTAATGCGTGCTGCAACCAAACACAATGCACTGCTGACAAAGGCTGAGTATATCAAATCGGCGCTACAAGCCAGTATGCAAATTGCGCGCAGTGGTAAACCCGGACCGGTTGCGCTTGATATTCCCAAAGATCTCCAAGCACAACCGGCCACATATCAAGTTAAATGTTTGCCTACGGCGGCCATTGCAGCACATGTTGCTACTGAAAAACCAGTAGATTCGAAACAAGTTGTTGAGGCAGTTCGCTTACTCAAGAAGGCAAAAAAACCGGTTGTCTATGTCGGTGGTGGCGTGATCAATTCAGGTCACGGTGCGGCCTTTGCGTTGCGGTCTTTTGCCAAGCTGTTAGGTGCGCCGGTTACATCAACCTTGATGGGGTTAGGGGCATACCCCGCTAACGATAAACTGTTTGTTGGTATGCTCGGCATGCACGGTGCGTATGAAGCCAATCGAGCCTTACACGAATGTGATGTGATGCTAAATGTAGGTGCGCGGTTCGACGACCGGGTGACCGGTAAGCTCGACGGCTTTTCACCTAATTCGAAGAAAATTCATATCGATATTGATGCTGGTTCAATCAACAAATTAGTCGAAGTTGATGTAGGTCTAGTCGCCGATGCTGAACAGGCGTTGTTAGCATTGATAGAGGAGTGGTCGGCGTCAACATTGGACTCTGCCGAACTATCAACTTGGTGGAAAACAATTAAGTCCTATCAAGATAAGCACTGCTTTGCTTATCAATGTGGGCGTGAAAGACTAAAACCACAGGAGGCAATCCATAGCTTATGGCAGGTGGTTGAAGGGCATAATCCGATTATTAGTACTGAAGTCGGCCAGCACCAGATGTGGGCCGCGCAATTTTGTCGTTTCGACAATCCCAATCGTTGGTTAACCTCGGGAGGCTTGGGGACTATGGGTTATGGCTTACCTGCGGCTATCGGGGCGCAAATGGCGCATCCAGAGAGCTTAGTGATTGATGTTGCGGGTGAAGCGTCTATTCAGATGAATATCCAAGAGCTAGCGACGCTAGTCCAGTACGATTTGCCGGTTAAAGTTTTTGTCGTTAACAACCAACGTATGGGCATGGTGCGCCAGTGGCAAGATATGCATTTTGAAGGACGTCGCTCGCAGTCTTATGGTGAGGCCTTGCCAGACTTCGTAGCATTGGCTGAGTCCTATGGTCTATTGGGATTGCGAGTGGAACGGCCGCAAGACTTTGATGCAGTCGTACAACAGATGCTTGCGCACAATGGTCCGGTAGTGGTTGAGTGTATGGTTACAGAAGATGAAAACTGTTTTCCGATGATCCCGTCAGGTGCTAATCACAATGAGATGGTTCTTACTGAGTAATGTCAACTAAAGCTAAGTGCGAGTATAGCGTGATGAAAATGCTCGTATTTATGCTTTGCCTTAGTTAACGTTGTTTATATACATCGTCGACAACGCAAGGTTTCTAAGGACGAACTATTAATCTCAAGTATCTTCTCTTTCCATTGTTGTGCGTGCTTAGCAATCCATTGAGTGCAAATAAGTCAAATCAGCGTGCTTTACATTATCTTCATATGCTTGGGCGTGATGTTGCTGATGATGCTGCGCGAGTAATGATTTGAGAGCGTATCAGTATCCAGAGTCATTACACTGGCGCTGAGCTTGGTTGGCAGAGCCTACTTGTACCCTGAGCAAGGTGTTCCATATGAGCCAAGTCTCCGTATTGAAATCTTAGAAAAAGCGATTAATGACATCTATGGTCACCAGATTGGCGATGTCGTGTTAGT
>CAXRGW010000130.1:0-4938 GCA_964230255.1 Alteromonas sp. | reverse complement strand
TAGCAGCGTGCGTCGACAGTACAATGCTGAACTAGTCTACGTTGGCCATAAGTCAGCGGTAGACCCTCATGCATCTGCCTTTGAAAACAGTCGTTTCTGGTGTGCACAACACGGGTTATCGATAACTGCAGATAAGGTATATTCGGTCTTAGCAACGCTTGGTTTAGTCGGTTTGGAAGACGTGCCATGTGGTCAGTTGTCAGCTGGACAGAATCGTCGAGTAGCGCTAGCGCGTCTATGGTTTAAAACGTCAGCCAAAGTTTGGGTGCTAGATGAACCCTTCACTGCATTAGACGTAAAAGGTATTGAATTGCTAGAACATCATATTCACGCCTTTTTAACCCGTGGTGGAAGTGTGATTTTGACGTCTCATCAACCATTGAGTCATTTGACTGATTGGCGCTCACTGGAGCTGGAGTACCGGATATGAAGTCTGGCGTTTATGGAGCGATGTTCCAGCGTGAGTATACGCTGGCATTTAGGCAAAAAGCTGAGTTGGTTCAACCCTTGGTATTTTTTGTTTTGGTAGTCAGCCTGTTTCCTTTGGGAGTTGGGCCATCGCCAGAGATTTTGCAACGCATTGGGCCTGGGGTTATCTGGGTGGCGGCCATTTTATCGTCGTTGTTGGGTATGGAGCGCTTGTTCCGCGATGACTTTCAAAATGGTTGGCTCGAGCAATTGGCGCTTACGGATGCCTCTTTGGCGGGCTTAATGGCAATAAAAGTGTTCACCCATTGGTTGGTGTCTTTTGTGCCCTTAGTTATTATTTCACCGTTGTTAGCGTTGTTTTTGAATCTAACTGAACCCATGTACTGGGCATTGTTAGCGACTCTCGCAATTGGTACACCGCTGATTAGCCTGGTCGGCGCTATCGCGGTAGGGCTGACTATGGGGTTAAATCGCGGCGGTGTATTATTGGCTTTATTGTTGATTCCGTTATTCATACCGTTGCTAATTTTCGCAACATCAGCGATTGAGTCAGCAGCGATGCAACTGTCTTATATGCCTCAATTGGCAATATTGGGCGCATTGTTACTACTGGCGTTAGCATTTACGCCGTTTGCAATCAGTTATGCAATAAGAGTGAGTTTGAATTAATGTGGAAATGGTTACATCCCTACGCCAAAACTGAAAGAGCGTATGAACTTTGCAACACCTTGCTTCCGTGGTTTGTGGTTACTGCAGTATTGTCCTTGACCGTCGGTACTGTTTGGGGATTATTGTATGCGCCGGCAGACTACCAGCAGGGTGATTCTTTTCGAATTATCTATATCCACGTCCCGAGCGCCTTGTTATCGATGTCGACCTATGTAGCCATGGCTATTGCCGCAGCCGTTGGCATGATTTGGCAATGGCGAACGGCTTATATGGCAATGATCGCAATTGCACCGGTGGGTGCGGTAATGACCTTTATTGCTCTAGTCACTGGCGCTGCCTGGGGAAAACCTATGTGGGGAACCTGGTGGGTATGGGATGCTCGGTTGACATCTGAACTTATTCTTCTGTTTTTGTATTTAGGCGTAATGGCATTGTACAGCGCGTTTGATGACAAACGTCAAGGTGGCAAAGCCGCAGGTGTAATGGCAATTGTTGGTGTGATTAATATCCCGATCATTCACTATTCGGTTGAATGGTGGAACACCCTGCATCAAGGCGCAACGATCACAAAATTTGACAAGCCGTCCATTGCACCTGAGATGCTATGGCCGCTGTTGATTAATTTGCTTGGTTTTGCCGCATTTGTTGGTGCGGTAAGTTTAGTTCGGATGCGCAATGAAATTGTGCGTCGCGAGATCCATCGTCCTTGGGTTGTTGATATTGCTCAGCAGGCGAACAAGTAACTTATTGTATTGGAGAGGTTTAATACGGTGCAGTTTGACAGTTTTTCAGGATTTTTAAGTATGGGCGGCTATGGCTTTTTTGTCTGGCTCTCATTTGGAGTTACCGCATTTGCCATGCTAGCAATCATAGTTGAAGGCCGCATTGCGCAAAAGCGTTTGGTCGCCGAAATCCTCGCTGAACAAGCGCGCAAAGATAGAATTAAAGGTGTTAAATCTAAGACCATCAGTAGGGAGCAACAGTGATGAACCCGCGTCGTCAACAGCGTTTGGCCGTTGTTATTGGCATTATAGTACTGGTGGGCTCTGCGATCGGGCTGATGCTTTATGCGTTGAATGAAAATATTGATTTATTTTATACACCGTCTGAAATCATTGATGGCAAGGATGGTCAAGTACCTGTAATTGGCCAGCGCCTTCGAATCGGCGGAATGGTTGTTCCTGGCACAGTGAAACGCGACTCTGAGAGTCTTGCAGTGAGTTTCGACTTAGTGGATGTTGGTGAAGCCGTTACAGTGAGTTACTCAGGCAGTTTGCCGGATTTGTTTCGTGAAGGGCAGGGTATAGTGGCGACGGGCGTTTTAACTGAATCGAGAAGAATCGAAGCCCATGAAGTACTGGCAAAGCACGATGAAGAATATATGCCGCCTGAGCTCGCTGAAAAACTCAAAGGCATCGAGCATGTAAAGCCAAGCGAAGCAGGGTACTGATATGATCCCAGAGATAGGTAATATTGCTTTAACATTCGCATTGGTATTGTCGATACTACTGGCGGTTTATCCGCTTTGGGGCGCGCAAACCAATAACGCTAAACTGATGGCAACAGCTAAGCCGTTGGGAGTGAGCTTATTTGCTTTTACTGCAATTTCTTATGGCTGCTTGACTTATGCATTCGTCGTCGATGACTTCAGTGTCGCCTATGTTGCGTATCATTCAAATAGTCTCTTACCGATTTACTACAAAGTAACTGCTGTTTGGGGCGGCCATGAAGGGTCATTTTTACTCTGGGTGTTGATGCTTTCGGGCTGGATAATCGCTGTGGCAACCTTTAGTAAAGGGATACCGCAGCCGATGGTTGCACGGGTGCTTTCAATTCTCGGCATGGTGTCTATCGGCTTTTACCTGTTCATGTTGTTAACCTCCAACCCATTTGAAAGCCTGCTGCCGTTATTCCCAGTAGACGGTCGTGACCTCAATCCTTTGCTGCAAGACTTTGGCATGATTATCCATCCGCCCATGTTATATATGGGGTATGTTGGCTTTTCGGTGGCTTTCGCTTTCGCTATTGCGGCTTTGATTTCGGGGCAGTTAGACAGTACATGGGCGCGTTGGTCACGCCCATGGGTGATTTCTGCTTGGGCATTTTTGACCTTGGGCATAGCGTTAGGTAGCTGGTGGGCATACTACGAGCTTGGCTGGGGCGGCTGGTGGTTTTGGGACCCCGTTGAAAATGCGTCATTTATGCCGTGGTTGGTCGGAACGGCATTGATGCATAGCCTAGCGGTGACTGAAAAGCGCAAAGTGTTTAAGTCATGGACAGTATTATTGGCGATTGCCGCCTTCTCCTTGAGCTTGCTAGGCACGTTCTTGGTGCGTTCAGGCGTAATAGTTTCGGTTCATTCGTTTGCTAGTGATCCGGCTCGAGGCTTATTTATTTTGGGCATATTGGTAGTGCTCAGCGGTTTTGGGCTGTTACTTTATGCGCTACGTGCTCGAGAATTACGCAGTCGCGGAAAGTACGATAGTTTTTCACGTGAAGTACTGTTGATAGGTAATAATGTCATGTTGTGCGCTGCAACTATTGTGGTGTTACTTGGGACTTTATTTCCATTAGTTCACAAAGAGCTTGGCCTAGGTACTATTTCGATTGGCGCACCGTTTTTCAATCAAATGTTTGTTGTATTGATTGTGCCATTTGTATTTATGTTGAGCTTGGGGCCTTTATCTCGCTGGAAACGCCAGCCCGTAAAAGACTTACGCAACCATATGTTAATAGCTTTGGGTGTCAGTTTGAGTGCGGCTGTATTAATCAACGTCAATTATGACCAACCAACCTTTATGGCAGTGCTTGGTTTACTACTCAGCTTTTGGATTTTAGTTTCAACTGTGCAAGAAGTGCTGCAGCGAGTGAACGCACAGCAGCAACTCAGTCAATGGGCAGCATTGAGTAAGCTAACTCGCAGCCACTGGGGCATGGTATTAGGCCACGTTGGTTTCGCGGTAATGCTGATTGGTATCACTTTAGTCAGTAACTATGAGCAAGAGCGAGATGTACGTATGTTACCCGGTGAAACTGTGCAATTAGGCGGGTATGATTTTTTGTTTACTGGGGTTAAACAGGTTGAAGGCCCTAACTACTCTGCTGATGTTGGCGTTTTTGATGTGTTTGAAGATGGTGACTTTGTCGTCCATCTGGAGCCTGAGAAACGCTCCTACCCAGTACAGCGCACCACCATGACCGAAGCCGGCATTCATGCAACTATCACGCGGGATTTGTTTATTGCGCTTGGCGAGCCATTGGAAGGTGATGCATGGGCAGTGCGCGTGTACATCAAGCCTTTTGTTGTCTGGATTTGGGCCGGTGCGTTTATTATGGCTTTGGGAGGAGCTATATCAATAGCCGACAAACG
This sequence comes from Alteromonas sp., assembly GCA_964230255.1. GTDB lineage: Bacteria > Pseudomonadota > Gammaproteobacteria > Enterobacterales > Alteromonadaceae > Alteromonas_E. The sequence continues at coordinate 470 of CAXRGW010000130.1, read as the reverse complement.
CTATCGGTTGAACAAAGTTGCACGCAAATCAATCAAAGCCGGACAAGCTGACCCAGTAATTCCCGCGGAGGCGTCGTAATGAGTAAGAATCTGCGCTTCGCGCTTCCAGCGGTGCTTTTTATGGTGATGATATTGTTCCTCGGCTTTGGTTTGTTTTCTGATCCTCGAGAGCGGGATTCAATGGCGCTGGGTAAGCCGCTTCCAGCTTTTGAACTACCAGACCTTTACAATTCTGAGCGATTGTATACACCGCAAGACTTTACCGGCAACGTAACTATTTTGAATGTGTGGGGCGTATGGTGTGTAACATGTGCTGTTGAGCTACCCTATTTAACCGCACTAAAAGAACAGCACGGCGTAAAGTTTGTCGGACTCTATTACGACCAAGACTTAGATCCTGATTTTGGTACCAAAACGCTAGCGCGTGTACGCAATGAAGTCACCAGTATGTTGAATCGATTAGGTAATCC
>CAXRGW010000129.1:0-3685 GCA_964230255.1 Alteromonas sp. | reverse complement strand
ACTGGGTGAGATGGGTCAATTTGAATTTCCGCGTGTAAGCCATTGTGAGCAAGTAGAATTGAACTCGGGTTCGCCGCCTCACCAGTATAAGCCACACATTGACTGGGGGCGGCTAAAGTTACTGTTGAATCACCAGTTAGAATTACCGACAATTTATTATCTACAAGGCTGTAGTGTGTCGCGTCAACATGTGAACCCGATGCCAACGGCGCGATAGTATCTAGCCATAGCCTTGCTTGGCGAATCACAGCTTGGCCACGCACTCGATTGTAGCCAGCGGTTTTTTCACAACCAGCGGTTTCCGCGATTACGTCGGTACCGTATAGCGCGTCGTAGAAACTGCCCCAACGGGCGTTTACTGCATTCAATGCGTAGCGTGCATTATTTATCGGTACAACTAACTGTGGTCCAGCGGTGCGCGCTATTTCAGCATCTACACTGGTTGTTTCAATAGCAAAATCATTGGGTGACTCAACTAGGTAACCGATCTCTTTTAAAAATGCTTTATAAGTCGCTGGGTCAATATCCGCATTGTCTTGGTGATATTTATCAATAATTACTTGGAGCTCATCGCGACGTGCTAACAGTGATTCATTGCGCGGTGTGAACTCAGTCAGAATTTGCTCAAAACCTTGCCAAAAGACATCACTGGATACACCTGAGTTGGGCAGTGCATGTTGTTCTATAAAATCATACAAACAAGCGGCGATTTGGAGATCACCGCGTTCAATACGAGAGGAATCTGGAGTAGACATATATTCGCCTCAATAAAAGCAGATCTAATTTTAGCCTAAGTAAACCACGTGATAAGACTAAAGTTTAATTTATGCTTTCCATTTTAGCTATAAGCTCGGTGAATGAGCTGGGTTTATTGAGCTATTTCCGCACCTACATCAGCGATAAGGCGGCGTAACCAGATATGACCGGCATCGTGGTGTAACAGGGCACTCCAGGCCATTTTTAACGCAATTGGCGGAATGTCAAATGGCGGCTCAACAATGGTTATTGCCGGGTCATCGGCAAATATTTTCGCTGCCCGGCTGGGTAGGGTAGCTATCAAGTTCTGTGTCTTCGCCATCTGTAATGCTGCGTGATAATGCCGAGTAAAAACTCTAATATCTCGCTGCTTACCAAGTTTCGTAAGCTCAGCGTCTACCCAACCTAGCTTTTGCACTTCGTTCGGATCAATACCCACCCCTACACCAAAGCCAGTTTTACTGACCCATATGTGTTGTCCGCTCAAATAGGCGTTGAGGTCAAACTGATGCTTTTGTGGGTTTTTACTGCTAATAACGCATGCGAATGAGTCATACCAAATCACCTTTTGATGAAAAGATAAGGGTAATTCATCAAAGCGATTGATCGCCATGTCGACCTTGCCTTGTTCTACGTCATAGAAGGTAACGTCACTTGGCGTAATTAAGTCTAGGGTGATATTGGGTGCTAGCTCAGACAAGCGTCCGACCAATTCTAATAACAAGGTCGATTCTGCATAGTCGGAAGTCATTATGCGAAAGGTGCGTTCGCTGGTGAGGGGATCAAACTCCGTCTCAGGCTGAATGGACGTTTCTAAGCGAGTTAGAACATCGCGAATGATAGGTTGTAACTCGGTTGCGCGTTGAGTTGGTGTCATTCCATCGCTGGTTCTTACCAACAGTGGATCTTTGAATAAGTCCCGTAAACGTTTGAGACCATTGCTCATTGCTGGCTGAGTAATACTCAATTGATTTGCGGCTTTAGTGACACTGCCTTCGCGCAGTAACACGTCGAGATAAACCAATAAATTCAAGTCAACTTTTGCAATATTCATTTTTTTGATAACACTGTTTAATTGTATTCGTGGAATTAATTATATCCAGAAATCAATTGAATGATAGATAGTCGTTTAGTCATAGTGAAAAAACCTTATGATCTAAATCAATTTCGACTTAACTTGCGCAAAACCCCTACTAGTTTTAACATTATTTTCACAATTAGAGGTGATTTATGGAAGCACTAAGCGGTCTTGATGCAACTTTCTTGTATCTTGAATCTGATACAGTCCCTATGCACATTGGTGGTGTAGCAGTTTTATCTGGTACCTTGAGCTTTGAGGACTTTAAGCAATTCTTGCTTGAGCGCGTGCACACAGTGCCGCGCTTGCGCCAAAAATTAGTCAGTGTGGTTGAAAACGTTGATCGGCCATATTGGGTTGATGATCCAGACTTTGATATTGACAATCACGTGCGAGCTCAGGAGTTGTCGTCTCCCGGTGGTTGGCGTGAGCTGCGCAGTCTCGCTGGTGATGTTTTTTCTGGCCAAATCGAACGTTCAAAACCGCTCTGGGAGTTTGTATTCGTCTCTGGCGTTGACAACATCGCACAGGTTCCGAAGGGCTCAGTCGCACTTATCTCAAAGATCCACCACGCGGGTTTCGACGGTAAGTCTGGTGCTGACTTAATGAGTATGTTGTTCGACTTGTCACCAAAACCCAGCCCAGTGCCTTCAGGTTCTGATTCAGGCGTAAGTGAAACGCCGGGAACATTGGGTTTACTCGGCCGTTCAGCCGTTGAATTGGTAAAACGGCCTGCAAAGCTGCCGGGCCTTATGTGGGATGCCGGTAAAGCCGCGTTAAAAGCCAGCTATCTTACGCGTATTGAAGGATTACGCGCACCTACATTACCCTTTAGCGCGCCGAAATCAATACTCAACCAACCCGTTGATCGTCAGCGGCAATGGGACTCAGCTGTACTTGAATTACATCGTGTAAAAGCGTTGCGTAAAGGAGTAAAGGGCGCGTCATTGAATGATGCCGTACTGACTATTTGTGCAGGGGCATTGCGGCGTTACTTGCATGAGAAAGGCGAGCTTCCCGATGAACCTTTAGTAGCCATGGTGCCGGTAAGCACGCGTACTGACGATGAAAAAAATGCAATGGGTAATCAGGTGTCGGCCATGTATGTCCAATTAGCCACAGACATAGATGATCCAATCGCTAGATTTAAGCAAATTGTGGCTAACACCCATGCGGAGAAACAATATCAGAATGCGTTAGATGCGCGCAGTTTGATGGGGTTTGCCGAACTCATTCCGTTTGGCTTAGCGAGTGTTGCGTCGCGGTTTTATGCCAAGTATGCACTAGCTAAACGACATAAACCGTTTTTTAACCTGGTGATCACTAATGTGCCAGGGCCACCTGTGCCGGTGTACTTATCGGGTCACCAGTTATTGGTCAATATGGGTACCGCACCGGTTTACGACGGGATGGGGCTGATTGTGCCAGTATTTAGTTATGCGAATACCATTTCGTTAAGCCCAACAAGTACGGCCAAAATCATGCCCGACATGAATTTATTCACGCGTTATTTGCGCGAATCAGCGCTTGAGCTAGAGCATGCTGTTGAGCGCAAAGTGAGCGCTTATGCAGCACTCAATGCTCTAATAAGCGATAAGGAGCAGCATTTTGAGTAAAGCACTAGAGATTAATCGTCCTTCTCGATTGAATATGTTGCGTGAAGGGCGAGCGCTTATGGAGTTCGGCGCCGCGGGTTTAATGATGCCATTATTGATGCGCGCGCCTCGCGGTGACGGTCATCCGGTGATGGTACTACCCGGTTTTCTCGCCAGTGATCGCAGCACCGGTTTATTGCGCACTTTTCTGAAAATTAAGGGCTATCAAACGGTCGGTTGGGGACTCGGACGCAAT
>CAXRGW010000128.1:0-54341 GCA_964230255.1 Alteromonas sp. | reverse complement strand
AAAAGCTTGGAAAAGACAGACTAAACGGCAACAAATTACATCTAGGGCTGTTACTTATCTGCGGTTCTTGTGTAAAATATCGAGCTTTATTTTGCACTCCCAGTGCGCGACATAAATGCGCACTAACCGCTAGAGGATGTTATGGATCTTGATGCAATCATCAATGAAGCAAAATCGTTGATTGATGCCACCGATAATGTGGCAAGGCTCGATGAAATTCGGGTCGAATTTATGGGTAAAAAAGGTAAGTTGACAGACCTTTTAAAAGGCCTTGGACAATTATCTGCAGAAGAACGCCCAGCTGCTGGTCAGAAAATTAATCAGGCGAAGCAGGTTATTCAAGGTCTGTTGAGTGAAAAAGGTGCGGCGCTTAAAACTGCTGAACTCAATGCAAAGTTAGCTGCAGAAAAACTCGACGTTACTTTACCTGGTCGCGGCGAAGCCTCAGGTAACTTGCATCCCGTATCAAGGACTATCGCGCGTATTGAACAGTTCTTTGGCGATTTGGGCTTTGCGGTAAAAACGGGTCCAGAAGTTGAGGATGGTTTTCACAATTTCGACGCGTTAAACATTCCTGCTAATCACCCTGCGCGTGCGGATCATGACACCTTTTATTTTTCACCGAATATAATGTTGCGTACGCAAACATCAGGTGTACAAATCAGAACGATGGAAACTGAGAAGCCGCCATTGCGAATTATTTCTCCGGGTCGTGTATATCGCAATGACTACGACCAGACTCACACGCCAATGTTCCATCAAGTTGAAGGTTTGATGGTCGACCGCAACATCAGTTTTGCGGATCTCAAAGGGATTTTACATGACTTTTTGCATCATTTTTTTGAAGAAGATCTACAGGTACGCTTCCGCCCATCGTACTTTCCATTTACTGAGCCGTCAGCTGAAGTTGATGTGATGGGGAAAAACGGTAAATGGCTTGAAGTTTTAGGTTGTGGAATGGTCCACCCTAATGTTTTGAAAGCGGTCAACATTGACCCGGAAGAATATACCGGATTTGCATTTGGTATGGGGGTAGAACGACTCACCATGTTGCGTTATGGCGTCAACGATTTACGCGCATTTTTCGAAAATGATATGCGCTTCTTAAAGCAGTTCAAATAAGGGGCGATTGAATGAAATTTAGTGAAAAATGGTTGCGAGAGTGGGTTAGCCCACAGTTAAGCACAAATGAACTATCAGAACAGCTGAGTATGGCTGGTCTAGAGGTTGATGCGACTAATCCTGTAGCGGGCGAATTCAGTGGCGTTGTAGTGGGTGAAGTTGTTGAATGCGGTCAACATCCGGACGCAGACAAGTTACAAGTCACCAAAGTGAACGTAGGTGCCGAAGAGCTTCTCGATATAGTTTGTGGTGCGCCAAACTGTCGTCAAGGCTTAACGGTGGCTGTAGCTACGGTTGGCGCGGTATTGCCAGGAAATTTCAAGATCAAAAAAGCCAAACTACGCGGTCAACCGAGCTTTGGAATGTTATGTAGTTTCTCTGAACTGGGCATGGGTGAAGACCACAGCGGTATTATCGAGTTGCCTGCAGGTGCGCCAATTGGTCAAGATATCATTGAGTATTTAAGCCTAGATGACTCAGCAATAGAAGTTGACCTAACGCCTAATCGTGCAGACTGTTTGGGAATTCGAGGCCTTGCTCGTGAAGTGGGCGTGCTGAATCAACAGGACGTGGCTGAACCACAAGTAACACCAGCCGAGATTAGTATTGATGATACTCGAGCGATTGAATTAGCCGCACCTGAAGCTTGCCCTCGTTATTTGGGCCGCGTTATAAAAGGTGTAAATCTCGCCGCACCAACCCCTTTATGGATGGTTGAAAAATTGCGCCGAAGTGGTATTCGCAGTATCGACCCTGTCGTTGATATTACCAACTATGTTTTGTTGGAATTGGGTCATCCTATGCACGCTTTTGACTTAGCGGCAATTGACGAAAAGATTGTTGTGCGCATGGCAAAGCAAGATGAAGAGATTACGCTGTTAGATGAGTCAACAGTCGCGCTTAAAGACAATACTTTAGTTATTGCGGACGCTAGTAAAGCGATTGCAATGGCAGGTATCTTTGGCGGTTTGCAATCAGGTGTGACAGCAAAAACTCAGGACATATTCCTTGAGTCTGCGTTCTTTGCTCCGGATGCGATCATTGGTAAGGCTCGTCAGTATGGATTGCACACAGACGCTTCCCATCGCTACGAGCGGGGCGTTGATCCTGAATTGCAGCACACGGCTATGGAACGCGCAACGCAGCTTCTGTTAGACATTGTTGGTGGGCAAGCGGGTCCAATCGTTGAAGCCAAGTCAGATGAACATTTACCTGTGCCGCGCAATGTAACCTTGCGCCGCGAGCGCCTAGACCGCGTATTGGGTCATAGTATTGATGACGCCACTGTAACGGATATTCTGCAGCGTTTAGGGTTAAAGGTAACCGTGGGTGAAAACTCGTGGTCAGCCGTTGTTCCGACCTATCGTTTCGATATTGAAATTGAAGAGGACCTAATCGAAGAAGTTGCACGAGTATTCGGCTATAACAGCATTCCCAATAAAGCGCCGCAATCTTCTTTGCAAATGCTTGCAGCTCAAGAGAGCCAATTACCGCTTTCACAGCTAAAAAACACATTACTTGAGCGTGGTTACACGGAAGCTATTACTTATTCTTTTGTCGATCCAAAGCATCAAATAGCATTATTTCCAAATCAGCAGGGCTTGGTTTTACCGCATCCGATATCGTCAGAAATGTCGGTTATGCGAGTCAGTTTGTGGACAGGTTTGCTGCAGGCGGTAAGTTATCATCAACAGCGTCAACAGCAACGTGTGCGCTTATTTGAAACCGGTTTACGTTTTATTCCTGACGAAACCGGTGAGAATGGTTTGCGTCAAGAGATGATGATTGCCGGTGTCGCAGCGGGTCAGCGCAATGACTTACATTGGGATTGCACAGAAACGCCAGTTGATTTCTTCGATGTTAAAGGTGATGTTGAAGCCATTTTAGCGGCAGTGGGCGTTCAAGGTGCGACCGATTTTATTGCTGCTGAACACAGCGCGCTGCACCCGGGTCAAAATGCGGAGATAACCTTAAACGGTGAAGTAATTGGCTGGATCGGGGCAATACATCCTCAGTTTGAAAAGCCACTAGGACTCAACGGTCGTACATTCGCATTTGAATTATTCGTTGATAAAGTCACAACTAGAGTCTTGCCCGATGCACAACCTATTTCTAAATATCCAGCGAACCGCCGTGACATTGCGATTATTGTCGATGAAGCAATTAATCTTGGCGATATACACAGGTATGTAGAAAAAATTGGCGTAAATCAATTAGTTGACCTAAGCTTATTTGACGTGTACAGAGGAAAAGGTATCGAACCTGGAATGAAAAGCCTGGCTCTGTCGCTTACATTGCAAGATCAGAATAAAACTTTAGAGGAAGCCGAAATACAGCAAGCGGTGGACACGGTGGTTGCTGGTCTATCAGCACAATTTAAGGCAGCGTTGAGAGAATAAGAAATGGCATTAACCAAAGCCGAAATGGCCGAACATTTGTTTGATAAACTTGGGTTGAATAAACGCGACTCGAAAGATCTCGTAGAAGCATTCTTTGAAGAAATAAAAACTTCATTGGAGTCTGGTGAGCAAGTCAAGCTTTCTGGTTTTGGTAATTTTGATTTGCGTACCAAGAACGAACGTCCTGGTCGCAACCCCAAGACGGGTGAAGATATTCCGATCAAAGCCCGTCGAGTGGTAACGTTTAGACCCGGCCAAAAACTCAAAAGCCGAGTGGAAAACGCAAAGCCAACAGGTCAGTAAGAGCGCTAAACACCACTGGATTAGGTAGTCACCGTCAACGGCCGTTGGCGGTGTTCTGATGTTTTGAGCATAAACAACGATTCTTCATTCGAGCACTTTGGGTTGTGCATTGGCTCGTATTCGATAACCGTGACTTCGTCTGTTTTTTCTACGATGACCGTCACACGACTCACTCGGCTAGCTTTGGTTTCAAATTCAATGTGGTAATCCGGATCCTTTTGCCATTGCTCTGGTATCTCCTTGCGACGAACTAGAGAGTTTAGGATAAACAATCGGTCATCGAATTCTGTTATCTTTATCATAATTAGTCCTATTGAAATGTAAGCAACAATCAATACTTGAATAAACGATGTTTAGATTTAAAAAAAATAAGACCGTACTTCTCGCTACCATAGCCTGTTTTGTGTTAGCCGCGACATACATCACGTTGTTTAATAATGACAATCAAGAATCAAATTTCACCTCACCGCAGTTGACCATAGAGCAACTTTTATCTGCCTCTGACGTCCAGCAAGGTATCTTAGACGCCGTAGCTGAGCGCGATGAAGGAGCTCTCGAAGAATGGCAAGTGCGTATCATCAGTGCAGCTGAGCAGATAGGTTATCAATCTCAGCAGCTAGCGTTTTTGGAGGGTAAACGTGGACGTGATTACTTGCGTTTCCGAGCTAAGCGTGCAATCTTTCAGCAACAGGTTGAGGAGGCTTACTACAATGGCGAAGCGTTTGAACCCATTGCTGGTCGATTCCCAGAGGCGGCTGATTTATTCGATAAAACCCAACAATTGTTTGCTGCTCGTAATGCTACACTTGAAGCTATTGCAGAGGCTTTAGTAGCAGCCAGCCGCGATAACCAGGAACAACCATTAACCTTCGCCCAAGCTAATGCTCAGGCTCTACTCGAGTGGCAACGCCGCCTCGACGCATTACCTAATTAGCGGGTGAAAAAGTGATGCTATGGGTAATTTCACCGGGCAATAGTGGCGTATTCTCACCTTGTGTGTAGTCGTCAAACCCGAGGCGGTAAAACTGGCTTAATGGATGGCCAGATTGTCCTCCGGGGACCGTCAAAATCGCGTTTTGCTCTAACCCCGGTTGCACGGTTAAGCGTTGTGACGCTCCATGTGTTCCGTTTTGGACTGCAGGTAAGTAACTATCGCCAAAGCCAGGAACACTGGGCATATCCAAGAAACCAGAAAGGAAGGGCATAACACGGCTAAATGGATGCTGGACGAGCAATTCATTGACTAAACCCCAGTTCAATTCATCTAAACGAGTTAAATCACCACCGACGTATTGTTCTAGTAATCTAGCGCGGCTTTGTCGATACATATTGACCAAAAACTGTTGATAGTTGGGATAACCTTCCGGCAGCCATAACTTTGGTTGCTGCTGTAACAAAGCATTTATCGCTGGTTCGACATGACGTAATACGGGGCGCAGGGTTAGCCCTTCCGTTTGCAAATGATTCTCCAGAGGCGCTAACAGTTGATTAATGACCTCTGTGCGGAACTTCCTAACCAACGAGTAGCCTACTGAGTCAGGGCATGAACATCCCTGCCAGTTATTTAAAAGAGTCAAATCAGTAGCAAACTCGGTCGGGCTCTGTTGAAGTGTCTGAGTAAGGATTGCATGCCAGCGACTTAAAAATTGCGCTTCGTTATCAAGCTGTATCGAATAAAAGTCTGCTTCAGAAAATGATTCTCTTTCATACAGTCGATCGCGGATTTGCAGTCCTCGTGAGCCCAATGCATAACCGCCATCACCGAAACGTTGTAAGTGTTCAGTCGATATGACACGCGCGTTTGCGGTCCATATTCTATTGTTTTCAGGGTTGATGACAGCCGGTAAATCTTGTGCCTGAAATGACCACTGCGATGATACTTGGTCTTGCGGTATGGCTTCATTGCTGGGGGTTGGGCGGGCAGTAACTGCGCCGGCTGGCATCCAAGCAACGTTTCCGCTGTTGTCTGCGACAACAAAATTCTGAACTGGGATGCCCATGGTCTTGGTGATGTTACGAGCTTGTTCGACGGTACGAGCAGTCGCTAGGGCGAAATGGTTTAGGTTTACGGCATAATCAAAATGAGCAGTCCAACGCAGAGCGTAGCGCTGTTCACCGATAATTTTAACCGGGCCAAATTCACTCATTAAAATGCTGTAGTTGTGATCGCCTCCTGGAGTTTTTATTACCTCATCCAACGTTGTTACGGGCGTATCATCAGCCAATTCTACCCAATCTGTATTATCTAAATTAGCATTGGTAAAACCCCAGGCAATGTGGGTGTTGCTACCAACGATAATGCCAGGTGTGCCCGGGAGACTTACGCCATGCAACTCTACGTTTTCACCATCTTGTTGATAGATTGAGCTCAAGCGGTACCAAATAGGGGGCACGCGCAGGCCTAAATGCATATCGTCGCTAATCATGCCAACGCCAGTACTAGTCAGGTTGCCACTGACGGCCCAGTTGTTACTGCCAATATCGATGGGTTCTTCGATATGACGATAAGCCCAATCGGGATTATCAACATTGCTGATTTGCGGTATATCAATAACTGAGGGTTGAGGTACAATCGAGCTATCAAGCGCTGCTTGGTATGCACTGGGTAGCAATAAGAAATCTACCATGTTGCTGCCATAACGCTCTGCGATGCGAGTGAATGTTAAATCTCGATTCACTTGTGAGTGTTGTAAATCCATATACATGCTAAACGATACCAGTATTGAATCAGCCATTTCCCAAGGTTTAAAGGATTGACGCAAAAACAGATACTCAAACGGTAATACTGACATATCTGCTACAGCGTCATTAACACCTTTGGTATAAGCCGCTAGGAGAGCTTTTTGGTTATCGGGCATCTTAGCGGTAATGCCGTTAGCTCGCAGGCGAAACTGATGGAATCTCGCTCGCTCGTCCAGTGGTATTGCGGCTTTACCAAATAATTCCGCAATTTCGCCAGCACCGCTGCGGCGCAGTAAATCCATTTGAAATAAGCGGTCTTGGGCATGAGCAAAGCCGGTTGCGTAAGCTGCATCCACTGCGTCGATTGCTGTGATCAGGGTATGGCCTCGGGCATCACGTTGAAGTAGCGTTTTCGCAGTGACATTGGCAGAACGCTGCTGGTCAAGCTTTGGTAGGCTCAACCACAGCGCTACATAGGTAGCGATAGCGAGCAAAATTACTAACGTAATCAGAACGATTGAGATGCGTTTAATCATTTTTTTTCGTATAGTTTCTAACGTTTACAGCATCGTAACCATGCAACGTTACAATTAGAAGAAGAATTTTACGGAGGTTGGCGAATGGGGCCATTGATGGTCGATATAGAAGGTCTTGAGTTAACCGCCGAAGACAATGCTGTGCTCACTCATCCATTAGTGGGTGGTTTGATATTGTTTAGTCGCAATTATCGGGATGTTCAGCAGTTACGCGATCTAGTTATTGCGATAAGAAACATAGCACCACACTTACTTATTGCCGTTGATCAAGAGGGCGGGCGTGTACAGCGCTTCAGAGACGGTTTCACCCGAATTCCCGCGATGGGAAGACTCGGCTTGCTGGCTTCTGAATATCAATGTGAAGTGCTGGAGTTGGCGTTTGCAAGTGGTTTAGTCATTGGTTACGAGTTGCGTCAACTTGATATTGATATTAGTTTTGCGCCGGTTTTGGATATCGATAATATTTCAGATGTCATTGGCGACCGCGCTTTTAGCGATTCGGTTGCCAACGTATGTGAGTTAGGTAGCGCATTTATTGATGGTTTTAGTGCTGTAGGCATGAAATCTACCGGAAAGCACTTTCCGGGACATGGCAGCGTTAAAGCCGATTCACACGTTGCGGCGGCGATTGACGAGCGTCAATTGAGCGAGATTGAACAATCTGATATGCGCGTGTTTAGTCAGCTAATTGCCACGGGAAAACTCGATGCTTTGATGCCTGCGCATGTTATTTTTCCAAAAGTTGATAAGCACCCCGCAGGTTTTTCAACCTTTTGGCTACAACATATTTTGCGCGATAAACTCGGATTTGAAGGTGTTTTGTTCTCTGATGACTTATCTATGCAGGCTGCAACTGTGGCGGGTGATGCGTTTGCGCGCACCGTTGCAGCGTTAGCGGCAGGGTGTGATATGGCGTTACTGTGTAATGACCGAAATGCGGTACTTTCTGTGCTAGAGCGGCTTCCAACTGATTATTTGCATAGTCCTCGAATTCAACGTTTGAAACCTAATGTCGAAATATCGCTTGCGGCCATTACCAGTGAGTATCAACGAGCCAAAGCCATGATTGAAACAGTATCAGGAGCATAACAATGTCAGAAGCGCGTCAAGATTGGCTAAAAGTGCGTATGCTTGTCTTAGCACTAGTGCTAGCCACTGCAACTTACAGCGTGCTAATTGCCATCGGGCAACCCTATGAAGTAGCCGTAACTGCTGCAATCACTATGTTGGTTGGCGCTATGTGGGTTACAGAAGCGCTGCCAATTCCCGTTACTTCACTAGTACCCTTTGCCGCCTTCCCATTAGCTGGTATTTTGACTCATCGAGAAGCTGCGTCGGCACTGGGCAATCATGTCATCGTGTTATTGATGGGTGCGTTCATGTTGTCAAAAGCGCTGGAGAAATCAGGTGTGCATACGCGTTTAGCGTTTGGCATGTTGAAACTTACTGGTGCTCATAGCGCAAAACGGCTCGTTTTAGCTTTCATGCTTACAGCAGCGATATTGAGTATGTGGATTTCTAATTCAGCCACTACTTTGATGTTAATGCCAATCGGTTTAGCCTTGGTCAGTCACTTTAATCAGCCTCGATTAGCAATTGTACTGTTGTTGGCTATTGCATATTCGGCGTCACTTGGCGGGGTAGGCACACCAATAGGCACTCCGCCTAACATCATTTTTATTAGTATTTACGAAGAGTTCACCGGTATTCAATTGGGCTTTGCCGACTGGATGCAATACGGTATTCCCGTTGTACTGCTCGCCATACCTATAATGGCTTTATGGTTAACACGCGGCATTGGGCCTTTAGGAGATGTTACAATTCCTCAGTTACCAGCATGGCGATCCGCTGAGCGACGTGTGTTAGTTGTATTTGCTTGCATCGCATTAGCTTGGGTCTTTCGACCACAGTGGAGTGGTTTGTTGGGGATTTCGGGAATTGGCGACAGCACAGTGGCGCTAGTCGGCGTTATATTGATGTGTATGATACCTGCTGAACCCCGCGATGCAAGTGATGAGAAAAGAACCTATTTATTGGATTGGGAAACCGCTAGGGATATTCCGTGGGGCATGCTGCTATTATTCGCTGGCGGAATTTGTATTGCCAGTGCATTTACGCAAAGTGGTCTTAGCGAACTTATCGGCAAAGGCTTAGGTGGTCTTGCTGGTTTACCCGTCCTAATGCTGGTTTTACTTTTGTGTTTGGCTGTTAGCTTCTTAACTGAAATGACCTCCAATACTGCAACCGCAACACTGTTAATGCCGATATTAGCTAGCGCTGCATTAGCCAATAATATGGATCCTGCTTTACTCATGATACCTGCTGCTATTAGTGCAAGCTGCGCGTTTATGTTGCCGGTAGCTACTGCTCCCAATGCTATTGTGTATGGTACGGGCAAAATTGATATCAAGATTATGGCTAGGGAAGGGGCAGTACTCAACGTGATGGTTGCAGTTGTGGCAGCGCTAGTTATTGGCGTCCAGTTCTAAAGGTTTTCAGGTGATTCTCTGCCGCTTTCCAAATTAAACGTATAAATTCGTATGCGTTGGTATACGTCAAAATAACTACAAAGTAGGAAAATAAGTTGTGTCCTTGGCTATCAATAACTATATTGTAGGAAAATTAAGGGGGAGTTATGCAGAAGAAAACCTTGGGCGAGCTTGAACACGTTGTATTACTTGCGTTACTGCGTTTAGATAGCAATGCGTATGGCGCCGCAATTCGACAGTTATTGCAGGCCGAAATAGACCGGGATGTAGCACTGGGCGCGTTGTATTCGACATTAGAACGCATGGAGAAAAAAGGCTTAGTGGTGTCTAAATTAGGTGAGTCAACCGCACAACGAGGCGGACGACCCAAGCGGTTTTTCTCTGTAACCGCAGGAGGAAAATCTGCACTTAAGCAAGCCAAGCAGGCAATGGATCAAATGTGGCAAGGTGTTGCGTTCAAATTAGGGGGGGCCTGTTATGAATAATTCACGACTAACGAATACACATAAAACCGCATTACCCCCCTTAATTACGTGGTTATTAAGTCGTCTAGCAAATCCCAACTACCGCGTTGAGTTAATTGGCGATATGGAGGAGGAATTTATCGAGCGCCGACATGCTCATGATGATTCTTTAGGTTGGTTGTTACGACAAACATTTCTAGCAATTTGGGATGGGCAGAAAGCAATGATTAGAACGACGAATTTCGCCAAAGCTTTGGGCGTTGTGTTATGTGTATTACTAATACCGACGATTGTTGTATTCGTCGGTTGGTTGTCGAATTTGAAGGATCCGTCTGAACACCTATGGCAGCTAATTATAGCAGGTGAGATCCACAAGATTTTATTTAATGCGGAGTTTTGGTATCTGGCCTGGCATAAGAGTGGCGTGTCGCATTTGGAGCTTGGCATGTTTATGCATATTCCATCACTTATCTGGGGCGGGGTATTCGCATTTTCAGCGCATGTGTTCCTAAAGAAGGTAATGCCTGGTATATGGCAATACAGTGCGTTTGCACTAGCATTTTTTCTCGTTCCGTACTTATTTGGATTCGCGCTTATTAATATCTTTGAACCGGTACCTAAGTCAGTTGGACCAATCTTAGCATTTATGGTGTTAGCGCCATTTTTTACGCTACCAACGTACATTACTTATTTATTTAAGGGATATTTCAAGTAGCTTATCAGTGCATTTAAAAAGCTGGCGACTGCCAGCTATTTTGTTTATGGATTGCCATATTAGGAGATAAAGCTTTCTTCACACCTCAATGTCTGCGATTTCTGCATTAAAATTACACAGCCTCGCGACTACAAAAAAGTAATCTGATAACCGATTGATATAGGATTGTGCCACAGGCGCTATGTCATGTTGCAGAGCAAGGGCAACTAAAACCCGTTCCGCGCGACGGCAAACCGTGCGACAAACATGTGCCTGCGCTGACACTAGCGCACCACCCGGTAAAATAAACGCTGTTTGTGGTGGTATACGTTGCTGCATATTGTCAATGGCATCTTCAAGTTCAGTGAGGCGGTTCTCGGTTAGAGTACTGCTCGCCGAAATAGCAAAACCCAATTGAAACAAATCACGCTGAACCTGAGTTAATTGCTCAGCTAACACTGTATCTGTGTTATCCAAATGGCAAATTAACACACCGACTTGGGCGTTCAATTCATCCAAGGTGCCATAGGATTCGAGCAGCAAATCGTCTTTGCGCTTGCGTAGTGTGTCTTTTAGGTAAACTTGAGTTTCACCTTGGTCACCTGTTTTGGTGTAAATCTTCACTCGACACCTTCTACTAGTTCATCATCTAATAGGGTAGGACGTTGATAGCGTCTTATCTGGACAATCACACCAAACAAAGGGTGGTCAAAGTAGTGGATTTGTTGACTGATCACACGTCGCAGTTGTTTCATTTCAATATTGTCAAACGCAGTCGGCTCACCGTACTGGTTATATTGAGTAGGGCGTTTAAACCGCAGGTCATTATCGATATGGAGGTAAGGAACACCGCCGATATATTGTAAGAATACTTTGAACTCACCATCTAATTGCCATAACGGCGTCATTAAATGAACAGCCTCATCAATCGCACTGTTTTGCTCTTCTAATATTTCGGTGACGATTTCAGGATCAACAGGTCCATTAATAGCTTCGAACAATTCAGTAAAAAATGGATCTTCCAATGGTTCTTCAGCCGATTGTACTTGGTCCTCTAACTCGTCTTTGGGGTTTAAAGTGCCAACTAATTCAGCTTGTTCATTGGCGAACTGTTCTTCCAGCAATGCCGTCGTTTGCGCCTTTTCCCAGCGTTTGTATAGTGTCGCGTTATAGTCTTGCCCAGCGATTAACCGCATACTTTGCGCTACATCTCTACCAAATAGTACCTCTTGGCGCCATGTAGTATGTAACAATACACGCTGGTTGCGTTGACGCTGAATATCTTCGGTAAACTCTTTAAGTAGGTGCTGGTCAGCATCTAATAAATGCGGCTCATAATTGCGCAGCCAATTCGCTCCAACTGGACTACGCGGCAATTTGTCGGCACGCGGTAGAATATCTATGTTGTTCAGGAACACAAAATGGTCTGTAGTGAGCACGTCTTCAGGTGCAAGGCAATCATAGCTGCGTTGCCATTGGACATTAGCAACAGGATCAAGTTGATCAATATACGTTTGTTGTGCGGCTATGAGTTGCGTTAACGGCGAAGGTTTAACTGCTAATTCGTCAGCGTCTATTTGTGCTAACTCTTCAAATGCATCTACTTCACCAACTAAATCACTCGCATCAGGTCCTTCTTGTGAAGGGACTTCAATACTGGCTTGAACATCTGGATCCAACGCACGCGGTAACACCGGAGAGAGCTGGTCCTTAGGTATAGTCAATTCGGTTTCTAGCTCATCCACACCTTCGTTGTTTTCTTGATTGGCCTGTTCAGCGTCGAGAAACGCATGATACTCAGCAATAAGGGTTTCAATGCTTGGCAATTCGTCGATTGGACACAATGGCAGAACGCGTAACACTGAATTGATATCAGGATACAAAGCATCGCCTAACAGATCGTAAGTATACCGATTCGGTGTGTCTGAAAGCGATTCAAACTGTTCATCCAAAGGAGTGTCGTGTAAGCGCTCAAAAACTATTACTTCAACATCAAACCACCAGTCTTGCTGTTGTGCCGCCAATGGAAATGACATAGCCGCGATGGCTACAGTACCGGTTAAAGTAGCTCCAGTAAAACTTCGCCGTAATGCTTTGAACTTGCGACTGAATCTGAGCGTCATTGCAGATTAGATTCCTTACTTAAATCTTCTAATAGGGAAGATACCATATCAAGTCGCTGTTGCGCAGAATCAGGCGTATTTATTAATTTGAGCTTGGTCGGTCCATCAAACCTAAACTGTTTAGGTTGAGTCTGGATTAGTTGAATGATGAAACCTGGGTCAACTGTAGTATCTGCGGCAAACTCGATACTACCTGACTGAGCGCCTATCTCTATCTTAGTAACACCTATTTGTTTTGCCGTGAGTTTATATTCCGCGATCGCGATTAGATTTTTCGCCGCCCTTGGCAACATGCCAAAGCGGTCAATCAATTCAATTTGTAACGCGTCAATATCCACTTTGGCATTGCAACTGGCGAGCTTTTTGTATAGCGACAAGCGGACGCCAACATCGCCGATATAATCGTCTGGGAAAAGGGCCGGAATACGCAGTTCAATCTCAGCTTGTGAGGCTAACACACTGTCCAAAGATGGTTCTTTACCGGCTTTTAATGCTTCAACAGCTTGCTCAAGCATATCCATATATAGGGTAAAGCCTATAGTTGCAATTTGACCTGACTGGTCGTCGCCCAAAAGCTCACCTGCACCACGTATTTCTAAATCGTGAGTTGCCAGCTGGAAACCTGCACCAAGATCTTCCAAATTAGCTATAGCTTCCAAGCGCTTAGTTGCATCTTTAGTCATTCGCTTGGGGTGAGGAGTGAGTAAATATGCGTATGCTTGGTGATGAGAACGGCCTACGCGACCTCGCAGTTGATGTAACTGGGCTAGACCCAAGTGATCCGCGCGATCCATGATTATTGTATTCGCTGATGGAACATCAATACCCGTCTCGATAATCGTGGTGCACACCAGAACGTTATAGCGTTGATGATAGAAATCACTCATCACTTGTTCCAACTCGCGTTCACGCATTTGACCATGGCCAATAGCAATCCTAGCTTCAGGCACGATTTCTGCGATTTCATCGGCAGTGCGTTCGATAGTGTCGACTTCGTTATGTAAGAAATACACTTGGCCACCACGCAAAATTTCGCGCATAACTGCTTCGCGAATGGTTTCGTTGTTGCGCTGCTGGATGAACGTTTTAATCGATAACCGCTTAGCGGGTGGCGTGGCAATAATTGATAGATCGCGCATGCCACTGAGCGCCATATTCAAGGTTCGAGGAATTGGCGTGGCTGTCAGTGTTAGTATGTCTACATCGGCGCGGAGCGATTTAAACTTATCTTTTTGACGCACGCCAAAGCGGTGTTCTTCATCAATAATAACCAAGCCCAAATCGTGATACTTCACATCATCTTGGATTAACTTGTGCGTGCCCACCACGATATCAACAGTCCCATTTGTCAGACCTTTAAGTACCGTTTGGGTTTGTTTGGTACCCACAAAACGTGACATAACCTCAATGTTAAATGGCCAGTCGGCAAAACGGTCTTTGAAATTTTCATAATGCTGTTGAGCCAGCAGGGTGGTGGGTACTAGTATTGCGACCTGCTTACCTTGGTTCGCGGCCAGGAATGCAGCGCGCATGGCCACTTCGGTTTTACCAAAACCAACATCACCGCAGACCAGGCGATCCATTGCACTGGGTTTACCCATATCATTGATAACTGCACTGATTGCTTGTTGTTGATCAACGGTTTCTTCAAACGGAAAACTGTCAGCAAAACGCTGATATTCAGTCCAATCAATTTTGTATGCGAAACCTGGCTTGGCAGCGCGCCGTGCGTAAACATCTAGTAGCTGAGCGGCCACGTCACGAACTTTTTCAGCCGCTTTCTGCTTAGCTTTGCTCCAGTTATCGGAACCTAAGCCATGCAACGGCGCGTGGTCTGGATCGCCGCCACTATAACGGCTAATTAAGTGTAGTGACGCTACCGGAACGTAAAGCTTAGCCCCTTTTGCATATTCTATTGTTAAGTATTCAGTGGTAACTCCACCAGCATCAAGGGTTTGCAACCCGAGATAGCGACCAACACCGTGCTCAATATGCACAACGGGTTGGCCTTCAGTTAACTCTGCTAAGTTGCGGATAACGGCTGATTCATCCGTCGCACGTTGCTTTTCACGGCGTCGACGTTGGCTAACTTTGTGGCCTAAGAGTTCTGTTTCGGTAACAAATAGCAATTCGCCATCGTTGTTTTGTAAGTGGAAGCTGTTTTCGACGTTGCCTATGGTTAATCCGACTGCTTCATGCTGCTCAATAAACTCGGCCAATGAATCTACTGAAAATGGCTTAAGATGTGCCTGTTTGAGTACCTTGAGTAAATTCTCTTTGCGCCCCAAAGTCTCTGCACAAAACAATACTTTGCCGCCATTGCTCAACGTTTGCTCAACTCGCTGACGCAAGCGTTGTGCAGGCTCTTTGTGCTGGGGCTGGATTGCAATATCATCTACTTTGCTGACGCCAAAATTAAAGCGACCGGCCTTAGTTTCAACGGTGGGAACTTGAATTTTAATCCTCGGCCACTGCTTGAGCTGAGCAAAGACTTCATCAACACTTAAATATATTTCACTGGGTGGTAGTAAAGGGCGCTCTGGAATATAGCGACGCTGCTCATAGCGATGATTAATATCGGCCCACACAAATTCGCTGGCATCAACAATGTCACCATGTAATAGCACTTGAGTGTTATCACTTAAATAATCAAATAAGGTTGCAGTTTGTTCGAAAAACAACGGCAAGTAGTACTCGACACCGCCGGGTAAAGTGCCTTGACCGGAAGTTACCCGGTGAAAAATAGAGTCTTTGGCATTGGTAGCATCAAAATGCGTTAAGAACTGCTCTCTAAAGCGCGAGATCCCAGCTTTATCGGTTGGGAACTCTCGTGCCGGCAATAAACGAATTTCGTTAACCCTGTCGCCGGATCGTTGGTCATCGGGGTCGAAAATTCGAATCGAGTCGATTTCATCATCAAACAAATCAATTCGGAAAGGGTGGTCATTACCCATCGGAAATAAATCAATGATGCTGCCTCGCACTGAAAACTCGCTGTGACTCATCACTTGATTTACGTGTAAATAACCCGCTTTTTCCAGCTTGCGACTAAAGGCCTGAATATCGAGCTTTTGACCGGTTTTAAGCAGTAACAAATAGTGGGCTAAATATTCAACCGGCGCTAAGCGCTGAATTAATGTGTTAATTGGAACAATGAATAATGCATTTTGGTTTGCACCTAAAGCATCAAGCGTTTCTAAGCGTTGCGAAACGATATCTTGATGCGGTGAAAACGTATCATAGGGTAGGGTTTCCCAGTCGGGAAATACATTGATGTGCAGGCTTTCTGGTTGACCAAAAAACTTTACTTCACGCTCAAGTCTGTGAGCGCTAGGCGTATCTGCGGTGACAAGTAACGTCGGCCCTCGGTGCTTGGTTACGGCTTTGGCAATCGCTAAAGCCGCACTGCTTGCCGGAAGTTCGCCCCACTGGAATTGATCAACAACAGAAGATTTTTTAACTGGCAGTTTCGGATCGAAAATAGAATGACTCATGAATGCGAAATAGAACCTTAAAGATGCGCGTTTTTACTCTGGATTGTTCGATTCAGATCGCTTTCGCAATTGCTGAGTTTGCAGGTGCAAACTGGCGCGCACCAATAACTCTTGATCAACATCGCGGATCCGACTAAAAATAAAGGCGCTATGGTAACCATCTGGGTGTTCGTCGCAAGTAATAACTTCTGCAAAGCAATAAACCGCAGCCGCTTCCTCAGTCAGAAATATTTTCAATTCCACATGACTGCCAACCTCAAACAGCTGTCCGGTTAGTACTTCAATACCACCTCCGCCAAACCGCAATGTTGAATAGCGCGCAGTTTCTTCGTCTTGTTGATGTAAGATAAACGACATCATTAGGTCGATTTTGAGGGCTTGAGCGTTTAAAAAGTCAGCTAAATCAGCTGCGTGACTGCTAAGATTGCGCAATGGACGCAGCGATTGGGCTTCGATGCTTGCCATTTCGCCAGCGATTTTAAACGCGTATGGCATGTGCTCTTCAAGCTTATTGGCGTTGGGAAGTGATTCGAGGTCAACCGGGATAATGTTGACATTGAGCTCGTGTTTAATCAGGAAATACTCATTAAACTGTTGGCGTTTTTGTTCAGTCGTCAAATCATCGAAAGCCGGTTCAGTCATAGATTACCTTGTATGCCCTTGCAGATGTTCGTATCATGCAAACCATTGTCGCATTAACTATAACTTTCGCAAGCTATTCACAGTTCTCAAGCAAAAGGTGACCTGCTGTTATGTTTCATCCGGTTTTCGCATTCATTGGTTTGCGCTATTCTCGCGCTTCCCAAGCGACTAGTTTTGTAGCCTTTATCAATTTCTTTTCCGTTACGGGTATTACCTTAGGCATTATGGCCTTGATAATCGTCTTATCGGTCATGAATGGCTTTGAAGGTCAATTAAAACAGCGGGTTTTAGGTATAATGCCGCACCTTACAGTGGCTACTACAAATGACCAATTAGACTTTGCTGACCAACCGCAAGTAATTGGAATAATGCCTTATTTGGAGGCCGAGGGTGTCATTCAGACACCTACTGAACTTCGAGGTGTTGCAATACAGGGCGTGATACCAGAGCAAATGGATCAATTATCGATTGTCGCTGAGAACCTAGTCGTAGGTAATTTCGAATCGATAAGCCCTAAATCGTTTCGGATTATTGTTGGCCAAGCATTGGCTGCTCAGCTCAATATTCGACCGGGTGATCCGTTGCGTTTATTGGTGGCTGGCGCATCAGTTTATACACCTTTTGGTCAAGTACCGAGTCAGCGGTTGGTAGAAGTGGCTGGTATTTTTAATGTTGGCTCAGAGCTTGATGACAAAACGATTTATATGAATACCGCTGATTTGCAGCGTTTACTGCGTCAACGAGGTGATGTAGACAATACTCGGATTTTTTTGAATGATGCTTTTGAGTATGAAGCGATTGCGCAAAACTTAGCAGGCCAAGGGCTAGATGTGGAAACTTGGCGAGCTAGGCAAGGGCCTCTTTTCGATGCAGTAAAAATGGAAAAAAACATGATGTTTTTACTTCTGCTACTGGTTATAGCAGTGGCTGCGTTTAATATTGTTTCTGCATTGGTAATGATCGTCAATGAGAAGCAAGGTGATATTGCAATATTAATGAGCCTTGGTATGCCTAAGCATTCGGTTATGAAAATCTTCTTGTTCAACGGTGTTGCCAATGGTCTGAAAGGTGCGATTCTGGGCACAGTGTTAGGCGTATTAATCGTGTGGCAACTCAACACTATTCTTGGCCTGTTTAACGTAAATACTGGCTATACCATGGCTGGTGGTCTACCTGTAGATATGCGGGTTGAGCAAGTATTAGCTGTTACCTTGTTTTCACTTTTGCTGTGTATCCTCTCAACCATTTACCCAGCCCTTAAGGCGTTGCGAGTTCAACCAGCGAGAGCCTTACAATACGAGTGAGTTTTCTCTATACTTGCGCGATTCGATTTTTACGGAAGCAGTTATGCAAAAAACCTTCATCACCGCTCAGTCTTTGTTGGAAGACTCGTTTCGACTTGCGTCGCAAGTATTTGAAGACGGCTTTCGGCCGCAATTTATTGTCGGCATTTGGCGCGGTGGTGCTCCAATAGGAATTGCTGTTCAGGAATTTTTTGAATTTAAGAACACGCCAACGGACCACATTGCCGTGCGTACATCCTCGTACTACGGTATCGATAAGCAGAGCAAGGAAATCCGTGTTCACGGCTTGCACTATTTGATTGAAAATGCCAATGCAGATGACGCGATACTGATCGTAGATGATGTTTTTGATTCGGGTCGTAGTGTTGACGCACTAATCAAAAAGATCCGCAGTCAAATGCGTTTGAATATGCCTCGCGACATTCGTATCGCTTGCCCTTGGTATAAGCCCAAAAACAACAAGACAGACTTAAGTCCCGATTACTTTGTTAGAGAGAGTGAAGAGTGGTTAGTGTTTCCACATGAATTAGCGGGTTTGACAGAGCAAGAGATTCGCGAAGGGAAAACTGAACTCAGCGGCATCATGGATGTGCTGTTCAAGTAATTACAAAAAAGGCCGCTTTCGTAGCGGCCTTGTTATTTTCCGTCGATATAAAACTTATCGTGAAATGTGTAAACCCAATGCGGCTTGTAGATAATCAATAATGTCATTGTCATACCATTTAGCATACCTTCAGGAAATAGCATTAACGGGATCAATATTAAAAAATTATCCTTAACGGTCACCCAGCCATAAATTCCGTCAATGACATAGTAACTCCCCAATAAAAACATCTTCAGTGCTATCAATGCTGCACCGGGTAAAAATGCACATACAAATATGTATAGGAACAAATTACGTGGCAGGCGATAAAACGACAGATTGAAAATGAGATGGGTTAGCGCAATAGGAACAGCGACCCCTAATAGTCCATTAACACCGAGCATTTGCCATTGTTCATAGCCTAGCGCAGAGACACCTAACAATGCCGCTGTTGCGGCTAATAAAGCAAAGCGAACACCCAGTGTTAACGCAAGAGCAGATAACCACAAAAAGTGTACATCAAGACCATCATAGATACCTGCGCGGAATACCCACAAGACAAATACACTTGCTGCGGCACCAAAAACTAAATGTTGTTGTAACTTTGAACTACGCAATTGCGCAAGGTCGATGTGTTTCAGGACGCTTACGAGCAATGCAACAAAGGCAGCTAAACTAATGGCTTGCAATAAGCTCATTGCTAACTCTTAAACTCTGCCCATATGGGGGCGTGATCAGAGGGCTTCTCGATTCCCCTTAACTCGTAATCGATACCTGTTTGGGATAGTGAGTTCACTAGCGATTGTGTTGCAAGGATCAAATCTATTCGCAGTCCGCGATTGTCATTAAATCCTTTAGAGCGGTAATCAAACCAGCTAAAGCGGTCGTTCACATCCGGATGTTGTAATCTGAATGTATCGGTAAAACCCCAATCAATCAGAGTATGAAGCCATTCGCGCTCTTCTGGAAGGAAGCTGCATTTGCCGGTTTTAAGCCAACGCTTTGCGTTTGGTTCGCCAATGCCGATGTCTAAGTCGGTGTGTGATATGTTCACGTCACCCATCACAATTACCGCATCTTTGGCACTGAAACTCGTCTGAAGATGTTTATTTAAATCGGCATAGAATTTTTGCTTGGCGGGAAATTTAGTCGGATGGTCACGGCTCTCCCCTTGCGGGAAATAGCCATTCAGTATAGCTACAGTAATACCATTAAACTCATAATACCCAGTAATCATTCGGCGTTGGGCGTCTTCTTTATCTTGCGGGAAACCATAATCGACTTCTACTGGGGCCTGCTTAGACATCAAAGCTACGCCGTAATGGCCTTTTTGACCGTGGTAAACCACATGGTAGCCAAGAGCCTGAATGTCATCTACTGGAAATGCTGGGTTATCAACTTTAATTTCTTGTAAACCAATAACATCGGGTTGGTGTTTATCGATCAGCGCTTTTAATTGGTGAATACGCGCGCGAATTCCATTGATGTTAAACGAAACTACTTTCATGAGAGTGCCATATTAAATGAGATGCGCGCAATGGTATCAAAGCGAATCGCGATAATGAACCAGACTTGTCTTGAAGCATTATAAATAACACCAATAACAACTCGAGAAATCTATATATCGGTAGCTAATTAAAATATGCCTCTGTACAATAACTACTCATTTTAAAAGACTAACTCAATGAATATAGACGGCCCAGCAAAACAGACAGAAACGCTTGCACCCGAGGAGTTTATTCGAGTCACTCGATTATCCCCTGAAGAACGCTTTGAATATTTCTTACAATGCTTGAAACAAAGCGAGTGCTTTTGGGGATTGTTCGGGAGCAGTGGATGGATAATGGTACACAGTGACAACGAGCTTTGTTTGCCGATTTGGTCGCACGAAGAGTTTGTAGTTGCGTGGGAGCGTGATGATTTCCCTGAATGTGCACCAAAGAAAATTGAAGTCGCAGAGTTTATCGAACTGTGGGCACCGGGTCTTGAGAAAAACAATACACTGTTACTGATTTTCCCTTGTGGTGATGAAGAAGAGGGTATTGTGATGCATGCGAACGAATGGGTCAGTTGTATACGAGAGGTCTTACCCACAGGCTAACAGTGTTTTATACTTGGGTTTAAAACAAGTTATTAGATTAAACAATTGAGTGTAAGAGATTATTTTCCGTATTTTCAGCACAATGATGGCATTTATGCCGACAGTGCTGCGACGACACACAAAACACAATCCGTAATTGAACGCACCGTCGAATTCCTCAGTAAAGATTATGCGACGGTGCATCGCAGTGCTTATCAACCGGGAAGCCGGGCAACCAATCAATTTGAAAGCACGCGGCAGAAAATTGCTGCTTTTATAAACGCAGAAAGCGTAAGCCAGGTCATTTTCACCAAAGGCGCAACTGAGTCTCTAAATTTACTTGCAACAACCTTAACTCAATCTCAGCTACTTACGGGTAACGAAATTCTCGTTTGTGGCAGCGAGCATCACGCCAATTTATTACCTTGGCAAAAACTTGCGCGAGAACGAAATTTACAATTGAAAGTTATGCCATTAAATGCAGATGGTCAATTAGAGATTGAGCGGGCGTTGGCAATGATAACGGCGCAAACGGCGGTCGTTGCAATGGCGCACGTGTCTAATGTTTTGGGGAATGAGTACCCGGTTAAACGTTTTATTGATGCAGCTGCGCACAATGGTGCTATTTCAGTTATCGATGGAACGCAAGCCGTTGCCCATATGCCAGTAAATGTATCTGCGTTAGGGTGTGACTTTTATGTATTCAGCGCACACAAAATGTACGGCCCAAACGGTGTCGGCATTTTGTTTGGAAAAAGCGAGTTGTTAGCCGCTTTGCCACCTTATCAATTAGGTGGCGAGATGGTTGAAAAAGCGACTTACAACGAATCCTCATGGCAACCCAGCCCGCTGAAATTTGAGGCTGGTACACCCAATATTGTTGGCGTTGTTGCTTTTGCCGCTGCGATTGATTTTTTGACTGAGCATCTGAATTCAATTCAAGCCCATGAGCAAGCGTTAGCAAAATGTTTATACCAAGGTCTCAAGACGATCAAAGGCCTGCGGTTACTGGGTGATTTCGCTCTGGGGATCAGTAATATTCCATTGGTATCGTTTACTTGCGCCGTCGCCCACCATCACGATATTGCCTTATTAATGGATAAGGCGTCAGTATCTGTGCGAAGTGGTCACCACTGTGCTATGCCATTGATGGAAAAATTACAGTTAGCCGGTACAACACGAATTTCATTGGCAGCTTATAATACTTTGGTTGAAGTAGAGCAAATTATTAAGGTGTTAACTGATGCGTTAACAGATAATGAAGCAGAGGCCATTGAGGCACCAGAAACAGCATTGCCTATCGCAAATACAATACAAGCGGCTAACACTTGGGATGCGGTGTATCGGCAGGTTATGTTGGCGGGTAAACGTTTGCCGAATTTGGCCACTGAGTTGAGAATAGATGCTAACAAAGTGACCGGATGTGAGGCTGATGTGTGGCTAAATAAGGCTGTTTTGGTGTCGGGGCAGGCAGAATATACCGCATTTTCGCCATCGAAAATTGTCCGCGGTTTACTGGCGGTTGTGCTTGAGAAAGCTAATGCATTGCCATCAGATCAGCAAGTGACTTTCGATTATCATCTGCACCTTGAGAATATTGGCCTGAGTCGGTTTCTGAGCGAATCTCGGCAGAATGGTATCAATGCGGTAATTCATGCGATAAAGTCTTAATTCGAGCAATACGACTGCCGTTATTTTAGTGATGAGGTGTATCGGTGATTGGGAATACCCTGCGTTTTTTACTGTTGTGCTTTGTAAAATGGATGCGCTTTTGGTGTTATCCCACGAAAGTCGAGTGGATAAACCCGCCAGCGGATAAAGACTGGAACGATGTCCGCTTGATATTAATTTTAAACCACACCAGCTTGATCGAATTTATATATGCCACTGCGATGCCGACTCGCTTTTTGTGGCAAATGTCCAAACGTTTAGTGTTTCCTGTTGCAGATGTAAGTTTGCGCAAGCCCCAGGGCAAGATTCTCAAACTATTTGCCCCCCGAATCGCTAGTCTAAGTCGTAAACGTGACCACACATGGCAACACTTCTTAGAACTCCTTGCCAGCGACTCAATTTTGATTTTTATGCCAGAAGGGCGAATGAAAAGACCGAATGGGCGAGACAAAAACGGTGAGCCAATGACGGTCAAAACGGGTATTTGTGATGTATTGCCACAGTTTTCCGGTGGCAATATGATTATTGCCCATAGTGGCGGATTGCATCACGTGATGGCGCCGGGACAATCAATTCCTAGGCCATTTCGCCGGCTAGCGGTTGCTTTAGACAGCGTTAATGTTGATGACTATCTGGCTCAGTTTTCTATGATCAGCGACGAAAAAGAGCGACGCGCGGCTATTTGTCGCGATTTAGAGGAACGTCGTGACCGTTATTGTCCGACGTGTTGATACGATTGTATTTCTCTGACTTGAGCAAATTTGACGGAAACAAAAAAGGTGCAACGCAAACCAGTTTTCGGTAACGTTTCATGACTGATAATATTTACTTTTTATTTGAGTTAGTGCGGTGATTTCACTGATTTAAACGGGCTAAATAGACGAATGTGACGATTCAATCTCTAACGCGGTAAACTGAAACTCACCTAGGTACAACCTGTGGTAGCAACATCTTTTAATAATAAATCAATTAAACGAAATAAAAATACCGTTGACTCGGTCTTTACAAGCATGGCTAGTAAAGACAAACGCTATGAGGCATTGGTGCAAGCTTTACACAAAGATTTGTACCGGTATGCCTATTGGTTAGTCAAAGACAAACAAGTAGCTGAGGACTTGGTGCAAGAGACATTCTTGCGTGCTTGGAAAGCCCTTGATTCGTTAAAAGATGAAAGGGCTGCTAAATCGTGGTTGATTACCATTTTGCGTCGCGAAAATGCGCGTCGTTTTGAACGCAAGCAGTTTGATTTGGTCGATATCGAAGACTATAGCGTTGCTGACGTTCAAAGTGCCACAAGTGAACAGAATGCAGAGCAACAGTGGATGCGCGCACAAATCGGTAAGCTAGCAGAGGAATATCGAGAGCCACTTATGCTCCAAGTTATTTGGGGATTTAGTGGCGAAGAAATAGCAGGGCTATTGGAGTTAAATAAAAACACTGTAATGACCCGATTGTTCAGAGCAAGAAATATGTTGAAAGAGAGTGCAGAAAACGATGTCAAAGAAGCGAGGTCAAGCTGATGGATGAGTTAGAATTCCGCCGCGCGTTATTGGCTGATCCCCACGCGCAGACCGAAGAAATTAAGTGTGCAATCGCAGAAGACCCTTCGAAAAAGCAATACGTTGAAGAAATGCGTAGTTTTAACGCGAAAATTGAAGCCGCTGCAAACGTTGATGTGCCAGAAGATTTAGCAAGTAAGTTAATTCTACGCCAAGCAATGAATACTAACGCTGATTCAGAAGATGAATCAGCGGTACCGCACAATATGAAAGCTGCTAATGATTCTAATTATTGGCAAATGGCCGCTGCTGCCTGTGTCGCTTTTGTCATCGGCTTGATGATCAATGTTAGCGCTTTGCAACCGAGTGGCGGTCTAGAGGCCGGTGAGTATGCGTTGAACTACAGTTACAAAGATGTTCAACAAGCTGAGCAAGTAATCCCCATGGATCAGGTGAACGCTCACTTAGCCAGCTACGGTGTACAAATGGAGCAGGAAATTGGCCCCGTCATGTACGCCGATTCTTATCATTGTAACTACAATAATGTCAGCGTTTTACGCTTAGTTGTTGAAGGCGAGGCTGGTAACATCAACATGTATATTCTACCTAAAGACAACCGCCTTGGTGGCTGGGACGAGTTTAGTGATGACCGTTTCAATGGCAAGGCATCACGTTACAGCAATGCTGATATGGTTATCGTGGGAGAGAAAGGTGAACCGTTACACACTTTCCAAAGCCGAGTAGAAAATAGCATGCGTTGGGCTATCTAGTCTGATCGTAAAAAATAAACCCTATATCCCCGCCTTGGCGGGTATGCCCCCGCAAAGGCCTTCGGGTTATCAACAACCTGTATTTTTCGATTCAATCCGATACACCGTATCGTCTTAAATAAAAGAAAAGGTGCGTAAGTGAATCAACCTTGTTGTTTAAGACATCTGTAGTGTTAACATCAGAGCTTCAGCAAATTGCTTAGATAGTATGGCTGAATTAAATGTCGATAATTCCTATTTGGACTAATTAAGTAATGGAGTATATGTGATGAAATTAAGACTGCTTTTTTCTGTAATCGTTTTGGTACTAAGCTTTTCTGCGCATGCGGAAACAAAACAACATAAATTGAACGAACTGGTTGAAGTTATGAATATGGATTCAATGGTTGATCAGATGTATTCACAGATGGAAGTAATGATGCAAAATATGTCTGCTCAAATGGGCGTGCAACCGACTGAACAGCATATTTTCGATAGCTACTACAAAGAAATGACATCGGTCATGAAAGAGGACATGGGTTGGGAAAAAATGAAACCTCTTATTTTGGATGTGTACAACCGTAATTTTTCTGAGCAAGAAATAGATGACATGTTGGCATTTTACAGCACAGAAACTGGCAAGTCGTTACTGCAAAAAATGCCGGCTGTAATGCAGGAATCCATGCAAATGTCACAAATCCTAGTGCAGGCAGCATTACCCAAAATCGAGGCGTTAGCCAAGGGTTTTAAACAAGAGTTGGCGGAATCTCGAAGCGGTCAATAAGTTCAACCACATTGTGATGTAAGGAGCTGGGTGAAAACGTTTTATATCCGTTTCGTTTCACTATAACGTCAGTCTAGGTAGAGGCATTAACTGCTATTTTTTAGTGCTTTGCGGTTTTTTGCCTCTATCCATTGTGCCATGTATCGTGTGCTAGCAAGTGTATGATGATGTAACATGCCACCTAAGAAATTAGCGTTACGGATTTGCTCTATATTTTGCAGGCAGGATTCGAGGTGCTCAATTAGCGCTTTTTGATGCACGATTCTATTAACTGCGTCAATTTTCAATTTGGCAATTTTTCGTTGCGCATCTCGCCAAGGTTCAATACTGTTATAAAGTTTCACAGCGGCATCAATAAGTTCGTTGTCGCGTTCAGCTACAATACCTGGCCAGTTTTCTTCTGGTGTAATACCTTCAATACCCAGAGCTGTAGTAATACTTGGCGTGTGAGCTTGAAATGCATCCAAAAATTTACCTTTTACGCCTGCGCCAAAACTCAACGGTGCTAGACAAACGCGAGCATGGCGCAAAACATGTTGCGCGTCATCAGCCCAGCCCTTGACTAAAAAGCCATCTTTATCATTGTGCAGTTGGGTTGCTTTCTTCGGTGGATAGGCGCCGTAGATCAACATGTTTGCAGAGGGGATTTGGCGGCGGATTTTCGGCCAAATACGCTTTAACCATAAAACCGAATCCCAGTTTGGCGCGTGCCTAAAGTTGCCAATAAATACGAAGTCTTGGCGTTGTGCATAGTCTGGAAATTCGACGTTTTTGTCGACTCTTGGTAGTAACGGAAAGTGCAGGGTATTGGTATGACTAATCTGGAATTTTTCGGTTAAAAATTCTCGTTCGAATGCTGACACAAGCAAGGTTAAATCGCAGCGCAGTATGGCAGCTATTTCACGGTAAAAGAGTTGAGTATGCAGGTTTAAATCGGCAGTTTTATGTTTGTGTTTTTGTTGACGGCCATCGCGCAGCGCATGTAAATCTTCAGTGTTCAAAATGCGCAGTGCATGGGGAACATGTTCTTTAACCCGCCATGAAAACTGTTCTTCAGTCATAAAGCGATCGAAAATCACGATATCGGGGTTACGATTCCGAATAAAGGTATCGAAACTGGTATTATTAAGCTCGATAGTCGCAGATTTCACGCCTAGCTTAGCCAAGTCGATTGCGTGTTCAGACCGCGCTGCTGCCGACGCAAAAGTGATATGCCATCCAACGTTTGATAATGCCTCTAATATATTCACCATATTTTGGCCTGCGGCGGAAGAATTTGGCTCGGGCCAAACGTACCCAATCACGACAACGTGCATAATTTTGACGCTTATTCATAAGACTAAAAAGAATTGATTGGCGTATGATATCAGCAAGTAAGACAAATATAATCCATTGATGAATAAACATCTTATATTCGGTACTGGGCTGATTGGCAGTTATTTGGGCACGGTTATGAGTCATATCTCTGCCTCGGTGAGCGGTAACAGCACAACAGAAGTAATGTGGTATGCACGAACAAGTTGGGCAGCTAAATTGACCAATGGGGTGCGAATAACCGATTTTAATCAAAACCAAATTGCTGATGTGACTCCTCGAATCGTCACGCAAATCGCTGAGATCAAGGTTGTCGGGTCATTTGACTATGTATGGCTTACTGTAAAATGCACAGCCGTTGCGCATGCGGTCAAGGATTTAGCCAGCATTGTCCAACCTCATACTGTAATAATATGCTGCCAGAATGGACTAGATTCACATTTGGCAGTGCAGCAAGCGTTTCCAGAAAACTTGGTTTTACGGGTTATGGTGCCGTTTAATGTTGTTGAGCAGACTGATGGTCACTTTCACCGAGGTTCAGAGGGTACACTGACAATAGAAGCCAGCGCTTACGATTTAGTTTTCCAACGGTTGTTAACCCACGCAGGGGTCAATGATGGTAGCGAGTCGAGTATAATGCCATTGGCGTTTACTAACGATATGACTGCTTTGCAGTGGGCAAAACTACAACTGAATTTGGGTAATAGTGTGAATGCATTGGCGAATATTCCAGTCAAGACTATGCTTGAAGATAGAGGATATCGACTTGTGATAGCTGCCATGATGTCTGAATTATTAAAAGTGACAGGGCGGGCGGGGATTGTTTTACCTAAAGTTGCCGCGGTAGGGCCAAAGGTGATTCCATGGGCGTTGCGACTCCCTAACGTGTTGTTTAAGCGCGTTGCGAATCAGATGTTACAAATTGATCCACATGTAAAAACGTCTATGTGGTGGGACTTAAAACTAGGACGATTGACTGAGATTAGTTTTCTCAATCAAAAAGTGGTGGAGTACGGCTTTCAGCTGGGAATTGAGTGTCCAGTCAATGAAGTTATCGTTAGTACTGTTAAGGCGGTAGAGCAAGGTCCGGAGAGCAGGGCTTCAATTTCGGCGAGCGCATTACTATCTTTGATAAAATCGTCGACTTCCAGTGTTAAGGGTAATGTATGAACGTTGTAGAGTATGCAAGAGAGGCGGCAGAGTTATTTGTGTTACCAGATACGGTGACTAGCCTTCGAGCGGTGATCGATGACGAGCAATCCACAGTGGAAGATATCGCCCGTTTGATTACCTTTGACCCCACTTTAGCCGGACAGTTACTGAAGCTAGCTAACAGTGCGATGTATAAATTTCCCAATCGCATCGATACCATCTCAAAAGCCATTCAAATCATAGGTACTAAGAGTTTATATGACTTGGCCGTTTCTTATGGAGTTGCAAAAACCTTTGCCTCTGTGAAAGCCAACATTGTTGATTTGGACAAGTTTTGGGAGCAAAGTTTAAGCTGTGCGTTACTTGGAA
Source organism: Alteromonas sp. (assembly GCA_964230255.1). Classification (GTDB taxonomy): domain Bacteria; phylum Pseudomonadota; class Gammaproteobacteria; order Enterobacterales; family Alteromonadaceae; genus Alteromonas_E. The sequence continues at coordinate 25,888 of CAXRGW010000128.1, read as the reverse complement.
AGCACATTGCTGAATCAAAAACGGTGTGTCGGCCGGAGCGAATGTTTGTCGCTGGATTGCTGCATAACATTGGTGAATTAGCGATGGTGCAAATTCACCCAGAAATGGCGTCACAGTGTGCTGCGATCAATAAGAACACCACGCCTCGTGCAATGCAGCAGACGCTATGTGGGTTTACCTTTGCAAAACTTTCAGCTGAAATTATGACTGCGTGGGGTTTGCCCGATCCCCTAATTGATTTGGTTTGTAGAGTACACCACAAGCTATTTCCGGCTGAAGATATGGATGTGCAGATCATGCAGCTCGCATATGTGTTGGCGCTCGATAATGTAAACCAAGAGGTGTACCAGCCTTACGCGAATTTACAGCCGTTTTTGAACGAATGTTTAAAGCTTGACGATGATGACATTGAAATTGCGTTAGATACCACTAACTTGCAATGCATCAATGTGATTTCGATGTTTAACCCTAGCGCATTTATGGTGTACTAGGGCTATTTCTATTAATCGAAAATAGCCACCGTTTGTCTACTGATTGCAACGAGCTCACCAGCCGCATCCCAAATGTTCGCTTCGGTATGGCCATAGCCTTCAGCCGCTTGGCGAGTTTCTGCTTTATAAGCAAACCACTCATCCGGGGCTACCGGTTTGTGCGGATGTATAAACTCTAAGTTCCAACTCACCGTACTCGCTGGTGCCGGCCATTTAAGCATTTGCAACAAGGTTGGTGGCCAAGCGTCGATTAAAGTAATTAAATGCACATCAGATATCTCAGCTGGTGGCTTTTTAAAACGCATCCAACCATAGTAATGCGCGTTTTTACTATTCATAAAAGGTACGCCCCCCTCATTTATGGAGAGATCAAAATGGCGTAAAAAGCGTGGAGTGACCTTAGGGATTTGCGGAATGAACTTGGCTTTTTTAGGCGATTCTAAGCTGTGCTTATCAGTGTTTTCGACACTGATTTTAGACAGCCGACCGACGCCGAAACAGGCTTGTGCAACTAGGCAATATTTATCATTTTGTTTAATCTCCGCTTGGATTTGAGCTACATTCTTGCCACTTCGCAGTACTTTTGCGGTAATACTAAATGGCTTATTAGACATTAGAGGCCCAACAAAGTTGGTGGTAAAAGAACGTAGCACACGATTACTTTCAACCAATGGTTTACAGACCATATAGGTTAAACCAGCAGAAACGCCACCAAAGAGTGTGCGCCCTTGAGTCCAGTCATCGGCAATCGATAGTTCGACGGTATTTTGGCCTTCTGACAACACTTGATTGTCGATAACAAGTTGGATGAGTTCATCGATATGCATGAAACGCTCTCTGGTCGGATGAGTTGTGCGTATCTTGCTTGACATGCGCTAGAAGTGCAAATGGTTTTGCTTATGATGACAAATAACTAACATTTAGTTGTTCAACTTTGTCGGGTTTCCTTAGTATGGGTACAAGCCAATAATAAGAACCCAACTATGACCACAGCAGAGAGTTCATCAACGGCAGCCCAACAAGTACCGCATGGTTACAGAAACTACGTTCTTCTGATCTTGACCTTAGTCTATGCCTTTAATTTCATCGACCGGCAAATCCTGGGTATTTTAAGTCCATTTATCAAAGCGGATTTGGGGCTTGATGACGCACAATTGGGGTATTTAAAAGGCATTTACTTCGCGCTTCTGTACACTATCGTCGGTATTCCAATCGCGTGGCTCGCGGACAAGTATAACCGGATCAATATCATTGCTGTGTCGCTTACTATGTGGTCTGGTTTCACAGCACTGAGCGGCCTGGCAATGAATTACATGCAGCTGGCATTGGCCAGAATTGGCGTTGGGATTGGAGAGGCGGGTGGTAGCCCACCATCACACAGTATTATTAGTGATCTATTTCCTAAAGAGAATAGAGCCGGAGCGTTAGCCGTTTATTCATTAGGCATACCCTTTGGCATTATGGCGGCATATTTTGCGTCCGCCTTTTTCTTAACCGGTGGTAGCGCAGATTGGCGGATGGTCATGATCAGCGTTGGATTACCAGGGGTTGCTCTCGCTATATTGATGAAATTTACGGTCAGAGAGCCGCAACGCCCCAAAGTAGTTGATACTGGATCCGGTGCTAAACCTTCGGTTAGCCAATCGATTAAAGTGTTGTTAAAGATCCCCACCTGGTGGGGCATGTGTTTAGGCATTTCATTCGCGTCATTTGGCAACTATGCAATATCGACTTGGATGATTGATTTTTATGTAAGAGTTCACCCAGAGTATCCGATCCGAGATCTTCTTATAACCTTCGGCATTATTAACGGTTCTGCATACGCGCTTGGTGTATGGCTAGGCGGAGTACTGGCAGATAAGTGGGGTAAGTATGATCAAAGAGCTTACGCCTTATTGCCGGCATTGGCACTCACTATTGGCGTTCCCGCTTTTTACTTTACGTTGCAAGTAGAAAGTGTGGCTTGGTCATTGGCGTTGATCACGCTTTTTCTTTTCACCAGTGGTTCCTATTTGGGCCCGTCATTCGCCATGGCGCAAACGTTGGCACCTGTGAATGTGCGTGCTATGTCGACAGCACTGTTTTTCTTTGTACTAAACATAATTGCGTTAGGTGGCGGTCCCACGTTAGTTGGGGTGTTTAGTCAATCAATGGTAGCTGAACACGGTGAAACCATCGCGCTCACTACAGCGCTCGAATATTTAGTTGTAATGTACGTATTATCTATTGCGGTCTTTTTATGTACGTCAACTCGGATCCGCGATGATCTCAAAAATGCGACCGCACGCAACCATTAAAGGCTACGCGCAGGCCTATTAAACGGTTTTGAAGTTCGGCACTGACGCGCAAGTATATCGAGCTCTTGTTGATTGGCATAGTGTTCATCCCAGTGCGTTAGTTTGGGCAGCATCAGCCTAAACCACAGTGGTGGAACTAACGTCAGTAATACCGACGCCATATAACCTGTGATCATTTCAGGCGCCTCCGGCATAGGCTTTAATTTTTCAAATCGCACAGCACCTTGCGCATGGTGATGAGAATGACGTGTGAGATTAAACATTGCCCAACAGCTCAAACGCTTATTGGTATTCCAAGAGTGACGGGGCATTACTCGCTGTTTGGGATCTCTAACCAAACCGTAATGCTCCATATAATTGACGATTTCGAGCATGGCTTTACAGACTAATCCGGTAGCAACAAAGAACAAGACTCCCGCTGAGCCAGCAATCACATAAGCTGCGAGTAACCATGTAAGCGACATGGCGTAACCACGCAGGCACCGATTGCGCCAGCTAATACTAGAATGTTTGTTACGCTTGAGACGTTGCTGCTCAAGACGCCAAGCACTCACATTGCCGCGTATGGTTGAGAGAACAATATGAGTGTATACATTGCGGCCACGCGGCGCTGTTGCAGGATCTTGTTCTGTCGCTACATAGCGGTGATGTCCATAAACGTGCTCAATCGAAAAGTTTGCATCAAAACTCAATGCCATAATCCAACGCCCAATGATAACGCTGCATTTATCGCCTACACGATGAACGAGCTCATGGGCACTGATGGTGCCTATCGCACTTAATACATATCCGCAAAAAACTGCTGCAACGGTGAGTTGAATTAGGTTAGTTTGTTGTTTTTGTACAACTAAATCGATACCAAGCCAAAGGCTGAGACTCGCTATCCCTGGCCAATTATTAGACGGGGAAACCAACCATAAGCCGCTAAGGACAAGCAACATACTCATTGGAAACGCCAACCAAAGTGCAAAGGTCAGTAAACCCGGTAAACGGTATTCGGGTGTTGAGTGGTCGTCTCCAAATAGCACATCGCCAATAATGAAAAATGCTAGAAATAGCAAAAAGCCGTAAACAATCACACTGCTACCGGCGAATATGCTTAACGCACAAGCAATTCCAATGAGGTAAACGACGTAAAACTTTAGGTGGTGAAATAACATGCTCGTTCTCTTTATTCTGTTGACCAATACAGCCTATCTGTTTTGTTTGATATTAAGAGTGCAATAAATGACACATAGGGGTCATTTATTGACAGATTAACCGGGCTAGGGTTAGAGTCGGGCACACTTGGATAAATAATTAACCAAGAGAGTACGGGTGAAACACAACCAATTAGTCACACAGGTTTCATTACATTACCTTAACCACGTTGCTGAAGTGCTGAGATCACGGCAACGCTCAGTATCACAATGGCTTGGCGCTGAAAGTTTATCTGAAAGCGATTTATACGATAGTCGTTGTGTCGTTGATGTTGATGTGTATTGTCGGTTAATTGTGAGCGCTATCCGTTTGTCGAAGATGCCGCATTTAGGGTTGGTAATTGGCGCACAATTATCCATTAATCACCACGGAGCATTGGGGTTTGCGCTGCTAAATTGTGGTACTATTAAAGATATGTTGAGTTTCTTTCAACGCTATCTAATAACCCGCACACCGCTGTTTTCTTTAGATATTGAGAGATGCCAATCTCAAACGATTATTACGATTCACTCTAGTTTGATGAATGAAATAGTGCTTCGCGCTATGACTGAAGCAATGGTGACGACTTTACTCTCGACTATCCAAACAGCCTTATCAAGAGTTAGTACAGTGCCGCTTAGTACTGACCAATTGCCGATTATTCATAGGGTAGCCTTTCGTTACGCCCAACCAAATTACTTAGCTAAGTACCAACAACTGCTTGACCGCGGAATGACATTTTCGCAAGCTCACACACAAATCTCTTTAAACAACGTGTGGGTCGACAAACGCTTGCAAACCGTAGACCAAGCGAGTTTGACTCAAGCAAAGCGCTTTTGCGAACAAGAGCTTGCAGGTGTTGTTGCTCATGCCAGCTGGCAAAGTAAAGTTTTGATGCAAGTAATTAAACACACAGAACACGTCCCTGACATTCAGGGCGTAGCCGCGCAATTACATGTTGTGCCGCGTACATTGCATCGCTATCTACAAAAAGAAGGCACTAGTTTTAAGCGCATTCTTGAACAAGCGCAATTAGCGATGGCAAAACAATATTTAGCTGAACATTCATCTACCATTAAAAGTGTTGCGTATAGATTGGGATATTCCGATGTCGCAAATTTTAGACGAGCATTTAAACGTTGGAGCGGAATGACGCCTCAGCAATACAAACAAGAGAACGATTTCACACTATGAGTTCAACACCAGCGATTTATCTTCATTTTGCCCACGCAAATGGTTTCCCATCGGGTACATATCGAAAATTGTTTGCCGCGTTGCCAGCAAATTACAATGTGCTGGCAATTGAAAAGTTCGGTCATTCACGACAATTTCCGGTGTCGAACAATTGGCCAACTCAAGCTGATGAGATGAATCATTTTATCGATTCACAGCTGGACGACAATCACAAAGTGTTTGCTATTGGCCATTCATTTGGTGCAGTTGTTTCATATTTAGCCTGTTGTCGTAATCCACAGCGCTTCGCAGGCTTAATTATGCTTGATCCACCGTTGGCAACAGGGATAGGCCGACATATTGCTGCAGTATTAAAACGCACTCCACTGATCGATAAGTTTTCACCTGCGGGACTGGCCAAGACGCGAAACCGGCGCTGGCATAAAAGCGTTGATTTGGTCGACTATTTTGCCGGCAAAGGTTTGTTTCGAGGCGTTGATAGGGATTGTATTGCTGACTATGTTAATTCAGTGATAGATCTGCATAATGACGAGCAAGTACTGAATTTTGATCCCAATATAGAAGCAGAGCTGTTTCGCACAGTACCGCACAATCTACATAAATATACTGGGCATTTAGCTTGTCCAGCAACTATTGTTACAGGTGACAAAACGGATGTTTGTGTGCCGTTCTTACGTCGCGCTTTTATTCGTCAAAATAAGCTTAGCCACGTTGTAACGCCTGGCGGTCATCTTTTTCCGCTGGAGGACCCGTTAAGTACAGCAAAACTCATAGTGAGCTTAATTGAGGAACAAACGGCAAATCAATCTGATTTGCCGTCAATTAAACAGGCTTAGAAGCCGACTGGCTGGCCTAGCATTTCACGCGTCACTAATACAACGCCATTGGACGAAACTCTAAAGCCACGTTCACGGTCTTTATCGTGGTCATAACCTATCTCTGTGCCTTCAGGAATTACGCAACCGCGGTCGATAATAGCCTTGCGAATTTTACAATGACGTTTTACTTCAACGTCAGGCAATATCACGGTTTCATCTATCTCGCTGTATGAGTGTACACGAACGTTCGAGAAGCACAGGCTGCGACGTAAGGTCGAGCCAGATATAATGCAGCCGCCTGAAACAACAGAATTAATTGCTTCACCGCGTCGATTGTGCTCTTCCCACACGAACTTAGCAGGCGGTAATTGCTCTTGATAGGTCCATATTGGCCAGCGTCGATCATAAAGGTTAAGCGCTGGTACAGGAGAAACCAGTTCCATATTGGCCTCCCAAAACGAATCTAGCGTACCCACATCGCGCCAGTAATTAGTGCCAGCATCCCCTGCAGCGAACGGATATGCATAAACAGGATGGTCCTTGATGATACTCGGAATGATGTCTTTACCGAAGTCCCGTTCTGAACCGCTGTTTTCAGCATCGCGTTTAAGCTCAGCGAATAAAAACTCAGTATTGAACACATAGTTACCCATTGAAGCTAAACACTTCGTTGAGTCATTTGGCAATGGCGTAGGATTCGCAGGCTTTTCTTCAAACCCTAAAATTCGCATACTTTCGTCGACGGATAGTACACCAAATGCATTCGCAGCTTCGTCCACATCAACTGGCATACAGCTCACGGTCATTTGCGCGCCACTTTCTGCGTGTTTTGCAATCATGGCGCCGTAATCCATGCGATAGATATGGTCTCCTGACAGAATCATCACGTACTTGGGTAATTCGTCACGAATGATATCGATATTTTGAAAAACTGCGTCGGCAGTCCCTTCATACCAGTTATCTGAAAACCGCTGTGACGCGGGAAGGATCTCAACTGATTCGCCAAGTTCCTTTTTAAAATGTCCCCAACCGCGCACCAAGTGACGAATGAGAGAGTGCGATTTGTACTGGGTGATAACGCCAATCCGACGAATACCTGAGTTAACGCAATTAGACAGTGGGAAATCGATAATCCTAAATTTACCACCGAAATACAGAGCCGGCTTGGCACGCCATGTGGTCAATTCGTGCAAACGGGACCCGCGTCCTCCGGCAAGTATTAATGCATATGTATCTTTGGTTAAATTACTGATGTAGCGAGCGTTACTTTCAGACATTAGAATCCCTTATATACTTATGGCCTAACATCAATACTACACGCCTTTTAGCTAAACGCTAGTGCTATAATTCAATCTGCTGGAGACATTGTTAACAGCTTGTTATAAACTCGTTATCCAATGTTTGATAGGGACGTAATATGGTTTTGTTAAAGCGATTTATCATCGGTCTAGTGATCTTAATTGCTGCTATTTATCTAATCGGTCTGACCTTACCAAATACCTTTCACGTGCAGAGGTCAGTGGTTATTAAATCTGAGCCAGCACAGATTTACAGCCAATTAGTTGATTTACGGCGTTGGCAACAGTGGGGAGTATGGTTTAAGCGCGATCCCAATATGGTTTTAGCATATTCAGGTCCCGATCGAGCGGTTGGGATGCGCTCTGAATGGCACAGTGAAACAGAAGGCAACGGGGCAATGGAAATCACTGCTCTGGAGCACAATAAACGCGTAGTCTACGACCTTTTTTTCATCGACATGGACATGAGCTCAACGGGTGAGTTGATCCTGGAACCCCTTTCGGAAGGCACAAAAGTTACTTGGGTGGACTATGGTGAACTCGGTAACAGTGTAACTTTTCGCTATTTTGGTTTGTTTATAGATGATTTGATTGGTCCTGATTTTGAAGATGGATTAGCTAATTTAAAAATGGTTGCTGAGAATACGCCCGGTTAAGGCCTTATACTCACTAAACCCGAAGTGATAACCTTATGACGCATTTAGAGTTAATTCGTAAATTAAACATTCGCCCGTATTTGCAGCGCTCGGATGCTGCAGCATGGCGTCTCATCATAATTAATTACGCTTTAATTTTATTAGCCTTGCTATTGCCAGTAGTTTGGCAATCTATCTTTAGTTACATCATTAGCCTAGTTTTATTGGGCAATCGACAATTGGGGCTCGGCATTTTGATGCATGATTGTGCGCACCACGCATTATTCCTGTCCAAAAACGCCAATCAATGGGTGGGGCGTTGGTTGTGTGCGGCGCCAATCTTAGCTCAATATGATGGTTATCAACGTTATCACCTTAAACATCACGCTAACGCCGGAACTAGAGACGATCCAGACTATGTCAATTATCGCAGTTACCCAGTTTCTCGCATGGCTGTGATTCGAAAAATTGCCCGCGATTGTTTTGCTATTACTGGTACCAAGAATTTCATTTTGGTCATGCTCATGCACGCGGGTATTATTCACTACGATATGGCGTACAAATCAGTCGACCGGCAGTCGTTAAGTTGGCAGCAAATGCTGTTTAATTTATGGCGAAATTTGTATCGGTCGTTGATAATGCATGTGGCAATGCTCGCGTTTTGTTTAGCCATTGGGAGCTTATTGAATTATGCGTTGTGGTGGATTGCTTATTTTACCACATTTTCACTGTTTTCAAGGATCCGCAATGCGGCTGAACATGCCAGTGTGCCTGATTTACTTGATGTCGATCCGCGCTTGCACGCGCGCACTGTAAAAGCTGGGGTTCTAGCGCGTTTCACAGTAGCACCTAACCATGTTAACTACCACATTGAACATCACTGGTTGCCACAAGTACCACCGTATCATTTGGCAGCCTTGCACCAATACCTAGTGAATGAAGGCGCCCTTGAGGGCGCCGAGATTTTGCCCAGTTATACTGAGGTGTTACGCAAATTAGTATAATTTAATTGCTCAGAGCGTTTGCAACTTTAGACTGACTTGTTTTGTTTAATGCTTCAGAAATCCGTATGCCGGCGGCGACTAGGGCATTGAGATCAACGCCGCAGTCGATGCCCATGCCATTGAGCATGTAGACCACGTCTTCTGATGCAACATTGCCACTCGCGCCCTTTGCGTATGGGCAACCGCCCAGGCCAGCCACCGCACTATCTACATTACTGATACCGTAGTTTAATGCCACGAGTATATTGGCAAGTGCTTGACCGTAAGTGTCGTGAAAATGCACCGCAAGTGCGTGTTTGGGAACCTCAGCAAGCACTGCTTCAAGCATTTGTGCCGTTTTACTTGGTGTGCCAACGCCAATAGTGTCGCCAAGTGATATCTCATAGCACCCCATGTCGTACATGAGCTTGCTGACCTCAGCGACTTTACTGGGGTATACCTCGCCTTCATACGGACAACCCAATACACAGGATACATAACCGCGTACACGAATATCCCGCTGTTTTGCGGCCGCCATCACTTGACTGAAGCGCTCTAAGCTGCCAGCGATTGAACAATTGATATTTTTTTGCGAAAAGGCTTCTGAAGCAGCACCAAAAATAGCGACTTCGTCGACGTTTGCAAGAACGGCCGACTCAAAGCCACGCATATTGGGTGTTAATGCCGAATAGATAACACCTTCAGTCCGGTCAATGTTTGCTAAAACGTCGGCACTGTCAGCCATTTGCGGCACCCACTTGGGAGATACAAAGCTGCCTGCTTCAATACGTTTTAAGCCCGCCCCTGCAAGTTGATTGATAAGCCTTACCTTATCTTCAAGGGCGATGACTCCGGCTTCGTTTTGTAAACCATCTCGTGGACCTACTTCGATGATACTAACAGAACTAGGTAAGTCACTATTCATCAGGTTCAAACTCCAAAAGTGCTGCACCGCCATCTACGAGCGCGCCCGCGCTAAAAAAGAATTCTTTTACAGTGCCATTAGTGGGTGCTTTAATCGTGTGCTCCATTTTCATTGCTTCCATGATCAGCAGCGGTGTACCTGCCTCTACTTGCGCATTATCTTCAACTAATAGTGACACAATGGTGCCATTCATCGGAGCGGTCAAACCGCCTTGATTATCAGCATTATCATCGATGCCAAGGTCAGGCAATACCTGTTCAAATTGCAGCGATTGGCGATCGCCAAACACATGATAATGGTTGTTATCCGATGCCAGTGTGAGTTGTTGACGATGACCATCGACATTGGCGTCGAGTTTACCGTTGTGCAATCTGCCACTACACATGTGCGATTTGCCATTGATGCTGACTTTCCAGGTGTTTTGTTCACGACCGGAGACAAAGATTGCAGCTACATCAATAATGTCGCCGCTGCTTAAGCGCAACTGAATGGTTTGCGAATGATCTTCATTAGCTCGCCAGCCATCAGCGATATGGGCAGGTGAAATCCAGCCTGCGATAGGGCCTTGCTGCACTGTAGCTGGCGTTTGATTAAGCAGTACCCCGAGTCCCGCATAAATCAGCATTTCATCACTGGCCAGATGGCTGGCAAACAGAGCGTCGTAGTGATCATCAATAAACCCAGTGGTTAAATCTGCATTTACGAATGGCTCACAGGTCGCAATGTTGTATAAAAACTCAATATTAGTTGTGACGCCATGGATATGATAATCCTGTAACGCTAGCGCCAAACGCTGTAACGCTTTGCTGCGGTCTTCGTCCCATACGATTAGCTTTGCAATCATCGGGTCGTAGAAAACCGATACTGTATCGCCTTCTAAAACACCAGTATCAACCCTTACAAAGCTATTTTCTTGCGGTGGGCGCAAGGTTGAAAGTACGCCAGTAGCCGGCAAGAACTCATTATTGGGATCTTCCGCATATACCCGTGCTTCGAAAGCGTGCCCCGTAATTGTCAGCTGGTCTTGAGTGGCAGGGAGCGGCTCACCACTGGCAACGCGCAACTGCCATTCAACTAGGTCCTGACCGGTGATCATCTCAGTAACTGGATGTTCCACTTGCAGACGCGTGTTCATCTCCATAAAGTAAAAACTGCCATCGCTGTCGTACAAGAATTCTACGGTTCCTGCACCCACGTAATTAATGGCTTTGGCGGCGGTGAGTGCTGCTTCACCCATGGCACTGCGGATCTCATCTGGCAGGCCTGGTGCGGGTGCTTCCTCAATCACTTTTTGGTGACGACGCTGGACTGAACAGTCGCGTTCAAACAAGTACACGCCATTGCCGTGATGGTCACAGAATACTTGGATCTCAACGTGACGCGGTTGGGTGAGATACTTTTCAACTAACATCACATCGTCGTTAAAACTGGCCATTGCTTCGCGCTTGGCAGCCGCTAAACCAGCGCTGAATTCGACTTCACTGTGAACTTGTCGCATTCCTTTGCCACCGCCTCCTGCGGCCGCTTTTAATAGCACGGGGTAGCCGATATCGTCAGCAGCTTGTTTTAGCAGCTCTTCGCTTTGTTGTTCACCGTGATAGCCTGGAACCAAAGGTACTGCGGCTTGTTCCATAATGGTTTTAGCAGCCGATTTAGAACCCATAGCTTCGATAGCGCCAATGGGGGGGCCAACGAAAATAATATCGTTATCGCTGCACTTCTGAGCAAAAACTGCATTTTCTGACAAAAAGCCATAGCCCGGGTGAATCGCTTGAGCACCGGTTTTTTTTGCGGCGGCAATAATAATATCACCTTTAAGGTAACTGTCTTTTGAGGCAGAACCGCCAATATGTACCGCTTCATCGGCCATTTGCACGTGTAATGCGTTGGCATCGGCATCGGAATAGACCGCTACAGTTGCAATACCCAAACGTTTGGCTGTGCGAATGATTCGACAGGTAATTTCACCGCGATTGGCAATCAATAACTTGTTTATCATGCGTTGTCCTCACGCCAGTTAGGGCTGCGTTTTTGTAAAAATGCTTGGAGACCTTCTTGGCCTTCTTCTGACACACGGATACGTGCAATCAGCTCACTAGTAGAGTCAATTAAATCACCAGTAATCGGTTTGTAAGCCACTTCTTCTACTAGTTCTTTGGCTTGGGCTACTGCGCGTGGACCGTTAGCGAGGATGTGCTTGACCAAGTCATCTATGGTTTCGTCGAGTGACTCTTCATTCACCACTTCGCTAATCAGACCTAAGCGACGTGCGCGGCGAGAAGAGAACACTTCAGCGGTCATAAAGTAACGCTTTGCAACCCGAGGGCCTAAAGCTTCGACGACATAAGGAGAGATAGTCGCTGGTACTAAACCAATTTTGACTTCACTTAAGCAAAACTTGCTGAGTTTACTGGCGATTGCCATATCACAGCAGGCGATAAGACCAATCGCACCACCAAAGGCCGAGCCTTGAACGCGCGCAATACTGGGCACGCGTAGGTGATAGAGCATTTCAAACAAAGCGGCCAGCTTTTCCGCATCTTGTTTATTTTGCTCATAGGAATACTCCGCCATGCGTTGCATCCAATTTAAGTCGGCTCCGGCACAAAAACTTTTGCCATTCGACGCTAGGACCATCGCACGCGCTTCTGGATCTTGATTCACACGAACAAAACAACCCTGTAATTCAGCAATCATTTCATCATTAAAGGCATTATGCTTATCTGGACGGTTCATCGTAACGGTTACCACGTTGTTTGTGTCTTTGTGGTAGGTGACATTGTTAAAAGTTGTCATTGTCATAGTCCTTACATTCTGAACACGCCAAACTGCGTTTCTTCAATTGGCTTGTTAAGTGCTGCAGAAAGTGAAAGTCCAAGGACTCGACGCGTATCAGCAGGGTCGATGACACCATCATCCCACAAACGCGCAGACGCGTAATAAGGGTGACCTTGTTGTTCGTATGTGTCGATAATTGGCTGCTTAAAGGTCTGTTCTTCTTCTGCTGACCACTGTTCACCAGCACGTTCTTTTTGATCGCGCTTAACTTGGGCAAGTACACCAGCGGCTTGTTCGCCGCCCATTACTGAGATGCGAGCGTTTGGCCACATAAATAGGAAACGTGGATCATACGCGCGTCCACACATGCCATAGTTACCGGCACCAAAACTACCGCCAATCAATACGGTGAGTTTAGGGACCTTCGCACATGCCACAGCCGTTACCATTTTGGCACCGTGCTTGGCGATACCGCCTGATTCATACTGTTTGCCCACCATAAAGCCGGTGATGTTTTGCAGGAAAATCAGTGGAATTTTTCTCTGTGCACACAGCTCAATAAAGTGCGCACCTTTCTGTGCTGATTCACTGAACAAGATACCGTTATTAGCGACAATGCCGACTGGAATGCCGTAAATACGGGCAAAACCACACACTAGTGTGGTGCCAAACAAGGCTTTAAATTCATCAAATTCAGAGCCATCAACGATGCGTGCGATGATTTCCCGCACATCGTAGGGCTGGCGGGTGTCTTTGGGGACTACGCCATAAATTTCTTCAGTTGGGTACACCGGCTCAACAACTGGTTGAATATCGACGTCGAAGGCTTTAGTACGATTTAATCGTGCAATGCTATTGCGCGCAATGCTCAAAGCGTGATGGTCGTTGTTTGCGAGATGGTCAACTACACCAGAGGTACGGCAGTGAACATCGCCACCACCTAATTCTTCGGCGGTAACCACTTCTCCTGTAGCCGCTTTAACGAGTGGTGGACCACCTAAAAATATCGTACCTTGATTTTTGACAATGATTGACTCATCAGCCATAGCAGGTACATAAGCGCCGCCAGCGGTACACGAGCCCATCACTACCGCAATTTGTGGGATGTTTTGTGCTGACAAATTCGCTTGATTGTAGAATATTCGGCCGAAGTGTTCGCGGTCCGGAAATACATCGTCTTGACGGGGTAGGTTAGCGCCACCTGAGTCAACCAAGTAAATACAAGGTAGGTTATTCTGCTCAGCAATGGTTTGGGCACGTAAATGCTTTTTGACCGTTAGCGGGTAGTAAGTGCCACCTTTAACCGTTGCATCGTTTGCGACCACCATACATTCAATACCGTTGATTATGCCAATACCAGCAATAACACCTGCGCAGGGTACGTAGTCTTCGTACACATCCCATGCAGCCAGTTGACCGATTTCCAAAAATGGTGAGCCAGGGTCCAAAAGCACGTTTATGCGTTCACGTGGAAGCAATTTCCCGCGTGAAAGGTGACGTTGATTCGCTTTCTCACCACCGCCTTGATTAATTTGCGCGATCTTGTCGCGCAAATCGTTGACTTGCTGCTGCATATATTCGGCATTGTCAGCATAGGTTTGGCTGTTAGGGTTTATTTTACTTATGATCCGAGGCACGCATTCTCTCCCGCAGTCGTTCAGATAAAACTATCGTTATTTATCTAGCGCACAGCTTATACTGATTCTTTAAACAACTCTCTGCCGATTAGCATGCGGCGGATTTCAGAAGTACCAGCGCCAATTTCGTATAGTTTAGCGTCGCGTAGCAAGCGTCCTGTCGGGTACTCGTTAATATAGCCGTTACCACCGAGTAATTGGATTGCATCTAGCGCCATCTTAGTTGCTAGCTCTGCTGAGTACAGGATAGCACCAGCAGCATCTTTACGCGTGGTTTCACCACGATCACAAGAACGTGCTACTGCGTATACGTAGGCGCGTGCAGCATTCATTTGGGTGTACATGTCGGCGATCTTACCCTGAACCAATTGGAATTCACCGATTGATTGGCCGAATTGTTGACGGTCGTGAATGTACGGTACAACGACGTCCATACAGGCTTGCATAATACCTAGAGGGCCACCTGACAACACTAAGCGTTCGTAGTCTAGGCCGCTCATCAGTACGCGTACGCCACCACCAACTTCACCAAGGATATTTTCTTCTGGTACTTCACAGTCTTCGAATACCAACTCACAGGTATTCGATGAGCGCATACCCAATTTGTCAAGCTTTTGTGCCTGACTGAAACCTTTGAAGCCTCGTTCAACAATAAATGCGGTGATTCCGCGTGGGCCCGCATTAACATCGGTTTTCGCATAGATGATAAAGGTATTAGCATCTGGACCATTGGTGATCCACATTTTATTACCATTTAGAATGTAACGATCGCCTTGTTTTTCCGCACGCAACTTCATACTAACTACATCGGAACCAGCATTGGGTTCACTCATTGCTAAAGCGCCAATATGCTCACCAGATACCAATTGGGGCAAATACTTAGCTTTTTGCGCATCGTTACCGTTTTTATGTAACTGGTTTACGCATAAGTTTGAATGCGCACCGTAACTCAAACCAATACCAGCTGAAGCACGACTGACTTCTTCCATTGCCACGGTATGCGCTAAGTAGCCCATATTTGAACCGCCGTATTCCTCAGAAACGGTGACACCCAACAAACCCATTTCACCCAGTTTTGGCCAAAGTTGATTTGGGAATTCGTTTTGCTCATCTGCTTTTTCTGCCAGTGGCGCTATTTCACCTTGAGCGAACTGATACACATGCTCGCGCAACATATCAATATCTTCGCCAAGACCAAAATTCAGCGTAGGGTAGGGAGTATTCATACTAATTTCCTCGTTCTAATTCATTAAGCTCTTCGCGACAGCGACTTTCCACTTCGTCTAATTCATTCATTAGCATTTGTATATCGTCTAGTTGCTGGCGCAGTAGGGCTCTTTTGTGTTCTGTCATTTGCAGCATGGCTTCTAATTGTGCTGCGGAATTTGGGTTTGAATCATACAGTTCAAACAGGTTTTTCACTTCGGCTAGCGAGAACCCGAGGCGTTTTCCCCTCAAAATAAGCTTTAGCCGGACTTTATCTTTGGTGTGATAGACCCGGGCTTGTCCAACGCGCTCAGGCGTTAACAGATCCTGCTCTTCATAAAAGCGGATCGAGCGGGGTGTTACATCGAAAAACTTGGCGAGTTCACCAATCGTGTAGGTCCGGTCAGTCATAGGAGGTATTTACCTGTTCTGTTTTGTTTACGTACGCGCAATGTTGTAGCGAAGGTTGGAAGCCTGAACTATTGTTCTTAACACTATTCCACGTTAAGTTTACGTTTACGTAAACCTTAATTGACGTAAAGGTAAAGTAGCCGGCAAGCTTCGTCAACTCAGACCTGTTTGAAAGGTGACATAGAACCAAAGTGGTGTGTCAAATTTGATGTACGAATGTAAGTTTGTTAATAGAAACTTTTGACAAGGGTAGAAATTATGAGCCAAGACTCAGTAGTAATTGTTGCAGCAAAACGGACCGCCATGGGCGGGTTTATGGGTACACTTTCAGCGGTACCTTCTACTCAGTTGGGCAGTCAAGCTATTGATGCTGTATTAGCGGGTTTAAATAAGGATATTGTTGATGAAGTCATTATGGGGTGTGTACTACCCGCAGGCCAAGGCCAGGCGCCAGCGCGTCAAGCGTCGTTAGGTGCAGGTGTGCCATTAGCCGCTGGTGCGATGACCATCAATAAGGTCTGTGGCTCAGGTATGAAGGCAATCATGTTGGCCCATGACTTGATTAAAGCAGGTTCAGCCGAAACGGTTATTGCTGGTGGTATGGAGAGCATGAGTAATGCCCCATACTTGTTGCCAAAAGCACGGGGTGGAATGCGTATGGGCCATGGGCAAGTCCTTGACCATATGATGCTAGACGGGTTGGAAAATGCGTATGACGGTCAAGCTATGGGATGTTTTGCGCAAGGTACAGCTGATGATGAAGGCATTACTCGTGAAGCCATGGACGAATTTGCTTTAAGCTCCCTCAATAAAGCTAACCAAGCAATCGCCGATGGTGCGTTTAACGATGAGATCACGCCAGTAACAGTTAAAACGCGCAAGGGCGAAGTAGTCGTTGATACCGATGAAGGTCCAGGTGCAGCGCGTCCGGACAAGATCCCTAGCTTACGTCCAGCGTTTAAAAAAGGTGGCACAGTGACAGCGGCTAACTCTAGCTCAATATCCGATGGTGCGGCAGCATTATTGGTTATGTCTGAAAGTAAAGCTCAAGCGTTAGGACTACAGCCATTGGCTAAAGTTGTTGCGCATGCAACCAATGCGATAAAACCGGAGGATTTCACTATTGCACCAGTCGGTGCAGTTGAGAAAGTACTTGCGAAAGCGGGTTGGCAAATCGCTGACGTTGATTTATTTGAAATCAATGAAGCGTTTGCAATGGTCACGATGCTCGGTATCAATAAGCTTGGCCTTGACAGCGACAAGGTAAATATCAAAGGTGGAGCCTGTGCCCTAGGACACCCAATTGGTGCTTCAGGGGCACGTATTGTGGTCACCTTGTTGCATGCCTTGGCTCAACAAGGCAAGAGGAAGGGTATTGCAGCATTGTGTATTGGCGGTGGTGAAGGAACTGCATTAGCCGTAGAACTTTATTGATTATTATGGCTGTAACCGTTACAAAGAGCACCTTGCGTGCTCTTTTTTATTAGTTGCGCAGTGTTACTCTTATGATAATCACATTGAGAAAAATAAAAAGTACATGATGTTGAGAAAATTTGTTTCGGCCCTTAGCCTCAGTTTAATGCTTGCCAGCGCCTATGTTAGCGCTACTCCTTTAGTCTCTCGTTACTTAATGAATGTGCCATTCAGCGACGTCACGGCGCTCGATCATAGCAAAGCGTCGAGTACCATTACATACGGCAATCACGTATCGCAATACATTGAAGTTTGGCCGAGTAAAAACCGTGCTGAAGTAGAACCATTGTCAGTTGGCATTGTGTTGGTGCACGGTGGCTGCTGGCTAAAAGAATACGGAGTCGACCATGTGCGTCCACTAGCAAGCGCGCTAAGTGATAAAGGTTACAATGTATTTGCAATTGAATACCGCCGAACGGGGGAAGAAGGTGGTGGTTGGCCTGGCAGCCTTAACGATGTTAATAAGGCAATACTTACAATAAGACAGCAATATCCGCGGATGTCGCTGACTGCGGTTGGTCATAGTGCGGGTGCCCATCTAGCTATGCTTGCAGCAACCGATCCGCGTCTGCGTTTAGAGGCACTTATTGGTTTAGCAGCTATCACTGATATAAACACGTACGCTCAAGGCGAAAATGGTTGTCAACAAGCTGCACTGCGTTTTATCGGTGAACAACACGAACAGTTTGAAGAGCGAATGGCGGCGGCTAATACCTTAGACAAGAACATCCTACCGCCGCTGTATTTACTCACTGGTGATGCCGATTCTATTGTATCGGCTGCACAAAACCGTCATCCCCAAGCGAAACGATTTGTCGGTGAGGGAATTGGGCATTTTGATTGGATCCATCCTGATAGCGAAGCGTATCAACGATTGTTAAATACGTTGAGCCGACTATATGAATAGCGATTTGAATTATGCCCTACAGCAAGCGAAGCGACGAGACTTAGCCGACCCGTTAGGTGATTATAAAGCTTATTTCGAGTTGCCCGATAACACTGTCTATTTGGATGGCAATTCACTTGGCCCCCTAACACATATGGCTAGATCAAGAGCGTTAGCAGTAGTTGAGCAGCAATGGGGTAAGGATTTAATTACCAGTTGGAATCGACATAATTGGATCGATTTACCGTTAAGGGCGGGTGAAAAAATTGCGCCATTGATAGGTGCTGCCCCTGGTCAGGTTATTTGCTGTGACTCTATTTCAATTAACGTGTACAAGCTCCTAAGTGCCGCTTTAAATATGCGGCCTGAGAGACGCGTAGTACTGACTACTAACGATAATTTTCCAACTGATCGCTATGTTGCTGAGGGCCTCAATCAGGTCAATCAAGCCCGTTCGATTGAATTGCGCAGCGTCACCGAAAGCGATATTTATGCAGGAATTGATAGCGATGTCGCGGTAGTGATGTTAACTCAAGTGAATTTTCGCACAGGTAACCGCTTGAATGTGCAGTTGATTACTCAACGGGCACATGAAATGGGCTGCTTAATTATTTGGGACCTAGCGCACAGTGCTGGCGTGTTACCCGTGGAACTTGACAAAAATCAGGTCGATTTTGCCGTCGGCTGCGGTTACAAATACCTCAATGGAGGGCCCGGTGCACCAGCGTTTGTGTATGTTGCGAAGCGACATCAAGAAAACTATCAACAGCCTATACAGGGCTGGATGGGTCACGCGCAACCCTTTAAATTTGACCCCAACTATCAAGCGGCGGCGTCAGTTCAAAGTAACTTGGTTGGCACACCCAGTGTGTTATCAATGAGCGTATTAGATGCCGCTTTAGATGTGTTTGCCGAACTCGATATTGCAAATATAGAGGCCAAAGCTATGGCGTTAACACAATGGTTTCACCAATTGCTGCAACAGGCCGGTTTAAGCGAACTGTTTGGTGTTGTTGATACATTCAATACACAGCAAAGTGGCGCGCAACTAGCTTTAAGGCATCCGCATGCCTATGCGATTTGCCAAGCCTGGATAGCCGCAGGCGTTATTGCCGATTTTCGTGCGCCGGATATCCTAAGAGTTGGTTTTTCGCCATTGTTTTTAAGTTATGCTGATTTAGTCAAAGCTATGGAAAAACTATCTGATATTATGGATACATCTGACTATCTTCAACCGCAGTTTAATCAAATGCACGCGGTAACTTGATGAAATTGAGAGTGTTGACCCTGAAAAGCAAACTTATTCGTCTACTCAGCGTAACTGTCTTATGCGGTCTATGTTTTGTCAGCGCGGCACAAAATGAAGAGAATCTCACGACCTTAAAGTACTGTATCGCTCCCGATAGGATGCCTTACGAAGCTATTCTCAATGGCGAGCACGTGGGTATATCCTCTGATTATATTGATCTGCTCGCTGAATCAACCGGTTACAACTTTGAGTTGTACGCTACTAGCACATGGCAGGAAAGTTTAGAGTCAGTAGCTCGAGGGGATTGCCACTTCATTGCAATGCTAAACAAAACACCCTCGCGCGAACGGTCTATGTTGTTTACCGACTCCTACTTTACGTCATCCAATGTCCTCGTTGCAGAAACCGGAACCAATGTGGTACACGGCTATGGTGCTATGGAGGGCAAAGTTTTAGCTGTGGTGAAAGGTTACCGGCATGACGAGTATATCAATCGCTATTATCCGCATATTCCAATATTGCGTTTTGATACTGAAATGGCGGCAGTTCAAGCAGTAGCGGATGATCACGCAGACGTTGCAGTTGCCAGCCTTCTGGCCGTTAACTCATTGATTTATACACAAGGCTTAAATAATGTTCAGGTGATAGGTTTGGCTCAACCTCATGACATGTTGCGTATTGGCGTCAGTCGGCGTTTAGGCCAATTAAGTGATGTAAACATTAGTGATAAACAACTAGTTGAACAGTTGAACACTGCTATTAGTGAAATCTCTGAGTTAAAACACGTACAATTTTATCGCAAATGGGACAATGTGAAGTACGTTGAACAAACGAATTACAAAGTGTTTTTGTGGCCCCTTTCGATAATATTTCTTTTACTCATTGGCGTAGTTTGGCGTAATCGTACAGTTGCCTTACATAATTTGAATCTAACTCGTGCCAACGCCGAATTAGAGTGCCTTCAAGAGCAACTTGTAGAAAAGAACCGGAATTTGGAGTTCTTGTCTATCCATGATCAACTTACTGGATTGTATAACCGCAATTTCATGCTGCAGAGGGCTGAAGAAGCAGTGAATGCCTATGAACGTTTTAAGCTTCCTGTAAGTTTAATTGTTATGGATATCGACTTGTTTAAGAATATCAATGATCAGTTTGGTCATTCAGTTGGCGATAAAGTTTTGGTCGAAATTTCTAAGATCGCGCAGAAAAGTCTGCGTGAAGTTGATATTGTCTCGCGGTGGGGTGGAGAGGAGTTTTTGGTAATCTGTCCCAATACTGATGAAGCCGATGCAAGAAACCTTGCTGAACGGATCCGCAGCAGATGCGAGTCGGAAATTATTCCACCTGTTCAGTTACCTGTCGCCTGTAGCTTTGGCGTGGCAGAGATACAACTTGGCGATGACTTCTCCAATTGGTTTGACAATGCTGATAAGTGCTTATTGCGCGCCAAAGGAGAGGGACGAAATAGGATAGTATGTTATGCGGACGTTAGATAAAACGCGTTTTTTACTTTGTGTTATGACGGCGTTAATTCTCGCGGGTTGTGGACCTCAAATGTTGCCAACAGTGGGGCGCACACACGGTGATTTACCCATGACAATCATAATGGAGCAACAAGAAGACTGTTGGAGTTTCCTTAAACCAGTTTATTTTGAGGCGCCATTCGCGACAGGCATGAGTTTTGATAGCAATAGTTGTTTGACTTCAGAGCAAAAAATTGGCCGTAAAACGGTGGCCGAAATTGCTGCGATGAAAGTGTCGATGACATACGATGGCGAGTATTACATTATTAAAAATGGCTATTAAAGCATTAGTCAGTCAAGGCCATGACTAATGACCTTGACTGCTTTATTTCATTAACCAGCTAAGAACCAACCGCTAATTGCTACGCGCGGATAACGCGCTAATGGTGCTAGATATGTTACAGATTGAATATGTTGAACATCATAGAGGGCAAGCGTGTTGAACACTGGCGCCCATGTGTCTCTTGGTTTACCGCTTGTTTCATAAAATTGCAGTAAGCCTCCCCAGTCCGGGTGCCAGTCATGACTGAAGTTTAACTCAAAGCTGACACGTCTTTTTTCTGAAGGGTGGATATCATTGTGTCGGGTTAAAAAGTGGCCATGCATATATTTAGTTGCTTGAACACTCACCTTACTGATGTCCTGATGACCAGTGATCGCTATTACCATATCTAATGTCGCTTTGTCGCTAAGCCAATGCTTTACCGCTAAGAAGCGCTCATCTGACTGCACGCCAATGGTTTGGCGGCCATACAAATAGCCAACACCTTGAGAGGCCTGCTCAAGAATTTCTTTACGCATCTGGTGTTGCTGTTGCGGGGTCATTTGTGCGCTTTCTGCCGTTGTTAAAATGGCCGGCTTACCGTGTTTAACGTAAGCGTAGTCAAATGCGTCGTTGGTCATTAAGATCTCTTGCGTTTGCATGGCCGAGTGCGGTTGAAATATTGCGTCGATCATTACGCGATTGTCTTTGCGATACGCTTGTGTGAATTCTTCTGTATGTAAAATTGGATTAATTTCTATCATGTTGAATTGTTATTGCTCTTATTAATACTTACGACGAAAAATGCAGTTTTTGAACGTGGCGTGTAGGCCGTTTGAGTGGCTGTAACTCTACTTAAATTAGCTGTGCTTAACAACGCTAATCACTAAGTATTGTGAGTATGTTTGCTTTTATTGCCGTTAGCTAACTCTGTCGTATAACCAGCGAATTAAATCTCGCCATGTAATAATACCTATAGGTTTGCGCTCGGAATTAACGACCGGTAAACACGAAATTTTGTATTGTCTAAATTTAGTGATGGCGTTTTTTAGGCTGTCACCAGCCTCTATGCAAACCAATTTTCGCGTTGGAATTCGATGCACTCGCTTTTGCAGTGTCGCAAGATCTTTGGTGTTAGCCGCAGGTAAATCGACATTTGGGGTAGTTTCTTTAAAGTAGTCGCGGTCAGAAATAACTCCTACTAGGCAGCCTTTTTTGTCAGTAACCAGGAGGTGATGGAAGCGGTGACGCACGAATAGCTCACGGACTACTTCTAAGCGATCATCCATATCCACGGAAACGACTTTTTTGGTCATAATACTATCAACAGACACGCACATTCCTCACGGTACTAGCTTATAAACTTCAAACCCTATCAGACCAAGGCTAACATCTATTGATTTAGATTAACAATTGAGAACTTATGTGTTTGCATTAACACTAAACGGGATGTTAGCGCCGATCACAATGTAATTTTCGACGCCAAATCGCTATACCATGGGATCGTATTGCCATTGATGCTCGTCATAACGCACTACCGATCGATCATACTCTCTTTCTGAGAGCCAAACTCGATTGTTTAATTTAACCGAAACCCCAGAATATACTCGCTTAAATGCCATCAACATAATGCTGCGCGTATATTCATCTTTAGCTTCTTTCATTTCCAAATTTTTGACTTCAAGCCAGTTGAGCATCTGCGACTCATTCTCAAATAACTCAATTGCCTCATCGACTTTGGTGCGCATGTTCTTGGGGATCAACTTGCTTTTGATCAAATCTATCTTGTCTTTGTGCTTGCCATTGTTTTCCCGCAATTGCTTAAGAAGATCATCGAGCAAATCTTTGCGCTCCGTAAGTTGATTGAAACCCTTACTAAAATCAATCGCTAAATGGCTACCCGAAACCGCGCCGAATGTGCCAGCCTTAACTGAACGCTGCCCAACAACATTGCAGGCAAACAGGTTACCATTAGGGTTGTCAATTTGACCAACAATGACGTCGCCCTTACATTCTAAGCGGCTGTAAGCGACTTGACGGCCAATAGTAATGTTGCCACCACACTTGATGTTTAACCCTTGGCCGTGCTGAACGTGAATGCTACCAGTGGCGCGTAATTCACAACTAAATTCTGTACCTTGATCATTGGCTTTGCCCATTGCACCTTCTGTGATTACAATATCACCACCGGCGTGAATAGTAGCCGATTCTACAAAACCATTGACTGTGACATCACCTGTGGCTGTAATTTCCATTTTTTCTGTGACGTCACCGTTAACTAATACTGCACCGTCATATTTTATATTGCCCGTGCCCACGTTGACGCCCTGACAAATAAAGGTATCGTCAACAGTCATGATCAAGTCTTGGAACTTTGGCATTCCAGAAATCGTCGCAACTACCAAGTTCTCATTGTGATCACTAATTGCGGTGCCATCACCGAGTTTGATTGGTTGCCAGTCGCCAGACTTTGCTTCTATTTGAGTACCTCTGACGGTAAACCCTGTGCGCCCTTTTGATGGAGAAACTCGACGTAATACCTCTGCACCAGCCTTAACGCAAATAACTTCACCCAAGTTGCGCATATCTACTCTAGATGCTGAAGATTGTTGTGGTCTAAGTACTCGGTCTAACGCGTTAGGAACTAGAGGAATTAAGCGCGAACAGTGCCCATCGCGAGCAGGCAGCCCTACAGCGATAACGCTTTCTACAACTTCCCCTGGCTTAGCTTCGGCCACTAATTGCAAGGCTTCCTTGAGCTTTTTTTTGCCCAAGCCACGTTTAATGTCATTATCGCGGGCTAATTTCGTTAGTGCATTTATATCGGGAACATCGCCACCGTATGGTGCTGTAATTAAGATAGAGGCCTGCATGCCGTCTTCTGGAACGCGAAATTCGATTTCAGCGTTACGCTTTTCGCCAACTTTATTAGTAATGACTGCGAAGTCATTGGTTTTAAAGTGATGGTTGGCTTGATCACATGCAGTTTTAATGTCAGTCTCTGACAAATGCATTGATGAAAAGTTACTATTTTGAACGTATTCAACCAATGCTTTAGAGTCCAATTCACTGTCAAACTCTGCTGGGTTCAAGGCCAAACTTACTTCGTTTGTTGCTTCTTTGTACGATAGTGAAACACCTTTCATTGCGTTACCTTTTATTCCCTAATAGCCTGTTATCGGCTGCCTTTAACATTTTATTAAGATTAGAATAGTCAACGATCACAAGTTTTGCGCGTATGACACAAGCGCTCGAATAATGGCTAATTTGTTATGATCATTTTGATGCTCCTGTGCCAACCACTCTAACCGTTGTAAATACTCTGTCATTGATAGGCGTTTCTTATCTTCTGGAGCAGTTATTTGTGTCCGTCGATGAGCTTGCCACCGCTGCATTTCACTGTCGGTTAGGGTGTTGGGATAATTTCGGGCGCGATAGCGAAAAAGTCGCGTTTTTAATACTGGATTAGGGGCGACGGCTTCAAGTGCGGCTAGGTTGTCGATAGGTGCAGCAATTACCTGATCGCACCATTGTCGTTCCGACGGTCGCAAGAATGGCTCTTGATATAGACTGCTATCGGGATCCACTGCGGTCTGATTTTCATAGGGTTGGTCAAAGACGTCTAATAACTTTGTGAATAACCCTGCTGCAGCAAGACAGGCTTGATGACGTTGTTTAACCTTCTCTAGGTCAATTCCTAAGCGCTCTGCATTTTCAGAACTAAGCGTTGCTAGCGGAGCAACAAACGGACAGCGATTCACAATAATTTGCTTCAACGCCGGCCGGTTTTCACCTTCGGTATAGTCGTCGCTTTTGCGATACAGTAAATCACTGATTTCAGCACTGCTCAAGGCTAATAAATTATCAATTGGTTCGCTCAAGTTTATGCACACTACGGCGTTTTTGTTTTGCGGATGCAGACCAATAGGCATCACTATAGCGCAACAACCATTAACCGCTTTGAAACGCGAACTGACGTGGATTACCGGCGTCATTTTGACGACATCTAAACGTTCGATAACTTTGCGTTTGGTGCGCAGTTCAAACGCGTATTTAAACAGCTTGGGTTGTGCAGTTTTGATTAGCTTTGTAAGTCCAATAGTTGCGTGTACGTCTGATAAGGCATCATGGGCGTTGCCGTGTTCAAGGTTATTGGCACGGCTCAAATCTTCGAGTTTGAAACTCGGAGTGCCGTCTTCACGCTCTGGCCACACGATCCCTTCGGGTCGCAATGCATAACAGGCTCTAACCAAATCGATAATGTCCCATCGGCTATTGCCATTTTGCCATTCTCGAGCGTATGGGTCGTAAAAATTTCGGAATAGTCCGAAGCGCGTGACTTCGTCATCAAATCGAATACTGTTATAGCCAACCACACAGGTATTGGCTTGATTCATTGCGTCATGAACACGTCCAATAAACTCGGCCTCGCTATAACCATCTCGCAACGTTTGTTGGGGGCTTATACCTGTTATCAAGGCAGCTTCAGGATGTGGCAAATAGTCGTTGGGTATTCGGCAAAACCAGTTGATGGGTCTTTCCACGGGGTTGAGGTCAATGTCAGTGCGAATTGCAGCAAATTGACTAGGCCAATCGCGCTTTGGATCGGTACCCCAGGTTTCGTAGTCGTGGAAGAGAAAAGA
>CAXRGW010000127.1:0-3908 GCA_964230255.1 Alteromonas sp. | reverse complement strand
GTGCTTGTTCGAACCTACGATAATGAGTATTGGTCGAGGTACAGATTTTCCATTTCAAGTACTGGGTCACGACGTATTGCACCTTGGCGAATTTGCCTTTACGCCAGCGAGTATGCTTGCCAGTGCTCCACGCCCAAAGCTACAAGACACGGCACTACAAGGACTCGATTTACGTCGCGATGGTCGCCGCGGATTGACCTTAGATTTATTGATTGATGCTTATCAGCGCTCAGTTTCAGCTGAACTAGAATTTTTTACCTCACCTGCATTCTTCGATCAATTAGCGGGTACGTCTTCACTGAGAGAAGCGTTAAGCACCGGACACAGTGAAGCGCAGATCCGAGCACAATGGCAGGCTGATTTATCGGCATTTGAACAACGTCGTCAGCCCTACCTAATTTACCCGCACAATCTATAGAGGCGCGCTTCGATGAACTGGATTGCGCATCAATACTGGCCACAGCTTAACCGTAAACATTTGCGCTGGGGTGATATTCAGCCAGTGGTAGCGCATTATCGTTGCTGCTCTGAAGTAGAAGTAGAGCTTTTAGGTCATTCGTTTCAGCATCGCCCCATCGAGCAATTAATTGTCGGTAAGGGCAAACGCCACGTACTGGCCTGGACGCAAATGCATGGCGATGAGCCCACTGCGACAGCAGCGGTGTTTGACATTATCGAACAACTGCTTACCGATAGATCCGCCACCGTTAAACAAATCCTAAATGATTTTACCCTGCACTTTATTCCCATGCTCAACCCCGATGGTGCAGAACAAAACACGCGTGAAAACGCTCAAGGTATAGATATCAATCGCGACGCGAGGAAGTTATGTTCACCTGAGGCGAAGGTGCTTCACCAAGCAGTAACAGAAATACGGCCAGAAATTGCTTTTAATTTGCATGACCAAAGCCGCTATTACGGTGTGGGCGATAGTAACCTACTATCAACCATTGCCTTTCTGGCGCCGCCTTTTGATAAACAGCAAACAATCAATGACTCGCGCCGCCTTACAATGCAACTCATAGCGACAATGAGGGATGTATTAGAAACCCAAATTCCCGGTCATGTAGCGCGTTACGTTGATGATTACTCACCGCGCTGCTTTGGTGATACCATCGCGGGCCTTGGCGCTAGTACCATATTGATTGAATCCGGTGAGTACCCAAATGACCCATATCGGCAACAAGCGCGATTGATGAATCGATTAGCAATTTTTACCGCACTGAAAAGTGCCAGCAGCAACATCACGGTAAACAATGTAGAGGAGCATTACTTTGCTATACCGCCGAACAACGAAAATCATTGGGGGGATATTGTACTACGCAGCGTAACGATGCTGAGCAATGCTGATAGCGAAAGCTTTCAAACGGATGTACTTATCCGCATGGTCGAAGGTCAATATCGAATCATAGAAATTGGTGACTTGGGTACGCAGTGCGGGATCACTGAATTAGCCTGCGACCGTTTAACCTTGAGTAGAGGTAAGCCCTACAATTTGTCTCACCCCCTAACTCTCGACGAAACGACGTACAAAGAGTTACTCACAGAGGGCTACAGTCATTTCGTTGCTACAGACAACCTGCTTGATGTACAAACCGAACTAGCGGTTTTCTGTGACACCCAAGCGTTGCCGACTGCACTACTGAAGTCTCCAGCATGTGCAATCCTGCGTGAAGATGACACACCACGATACGCTATATTGGGGCAAAGATTGGTTCCTTTGCAACGAGATTTTTAACTGATGAGTGATGTACCCTATGAAGACAACATAGCCAAACCACTGTGGTTACCGCGCCATGTTGAAAAGCTTGCGGATGCTGCCGCACGAAGTGATGAAGTAGATTTAGTCTTTCTTGGTGATTCGATTATCCATGCTTGGGAAGACTTTGGCGAAGCAGCGTGGCAAGAGCACTTCGCCGCCTATGGCGCGCTCAATCTCGGCTTTGGTGGCGATCGCGTTGAGCATGCCTTGTGGCGAGTCGCTAATGGCGAGATTGATGGACTTAACGCGCGGCTCGTCGTGTTGTTAATCGGCACGAATAACACCGGCCACAAAAAAGACTCAGCCGACTACACCGCAAAAGCCATTGCGCAACTAGTCGATGAAATCCATCAGCGCCTGCCTGGGGCGCATATACTTTTACACGCAATTTTCCCACGCGGAAAAACCGCTTCTGATCCACTGCGCACGCTTAATCAAGCCGTAAATCTTAAAATTGCATCATTGGCAAAGCGCCAATACGTCACTTGGATTGATATCAATCACCTGTTTTTACAAGAAGACGGCAGATTGGAACGCGCTGTAATGGATGATTATTTGCACCCTAACGCCAATCAATACCCACGTTGGGCGCAAGAGTTAACACCTTATATCAAAAAATATTTAAAAATTTAAACTTGCTTTAACCCCATTCTCCATTACCCCGCGTTAGTTGAGTAAAAGAGGAGAATAATATGCAAAACATCACACAGTTACATCCAACCAGTCACTTTCAAGCGGCAACCAAGGCATTAACGGTAAGCGCTGTTGGTGGCGTAGTAACCTTCGGATTGTTTGCTTTAATGCACTACTTTATTGATCAAGACGCTGTCGAGCTACCAAAAGCTTCTCCTCCTGTTGTCATAAATACTATCTATCAACCGGAAGAAGAAAAAATCATTGAACATGAGCGTATGCCACCACCTCCAGAGCCCCAAAAAGCACCAGAGACTCGTGTAGAAGTTGCATTTGAGCCTACTGATCCTGGCAATGATTTCGTTGTTGAAATACCTAAAACTCAAACTATTGGACTAGATAACCTATTGACTATCGGCACTCAAGATAGTGAG
This sequence comes from Alteromonas sp., assembly GCA_964230255.1. Taxonomy (GTDB): domain Bacteria; phylum Pseudomonadota; class Gammaproteobacteria; order Enterobacterales; family Alteromonadaceae; genus Alteromonas_E. The sequence continues at coordinate 1,079 of CAXRGW010000127.1, read as the reverse complement.
CTAAGGCCTATCGTACGGGTAGACCCTAGATATCCCAATGTGGCTGCACGAGATGGCATTGAAGGTTGGGTCAAAATGACATTTAACGTCAACGAGCTAGGTGGTGTAACCGATATCCAAATTGTAGATGCCGAACCCAATCGGGTATTTAATAAGGAAGCCAAGCGTGCATTATCGAGATGGAAATACAAGCCCAAGTCAGTAGACGGACAAGCGGTAGCACAAAATGGCCTCAGTGTTGTGTTAGAATTTACGTTAGCAGATAACTAAGGAGTTTGGGTGAGCATAACTGTCGCGATAAAAGGTTGGTTTTCGCGCGAAACATCAAATGAACAATTGATGTTGCGCTATACCAAACTGCGCCAACGCCAAGTACTAGCGCAACTCTACGAAAACTGTGGTGATGATCTGTACCACTTTCTGCTCACCCTATCGGACCCCGACTTGGCTTCCGACGTTGCACAGCAAGCTTGGGTAAAAGTCATCGAGAAGTCGCACTTGTACCGCCCGGATGGTCAATTCAAATCCTGGCTTTTCACTATTGGCCGCCGCTTATTAATCGATGAGTTACGCCGTCAAGCTCGGTATCAATATGACGAATTTGACGAACAGCAGTATGCCGCGGCAACGTTAACTAGCGATGACAGGCTTACGCGATTTAATCAGATTTTAGACGATCTGCCTTTTCATCAACGGGAAGCGTTTTGCTTACAACAAGAAGGCTTTTCGTTGGCGGAAATTAGTAGTATTTGTGCCGCAGAACAGGAAACCATTAAGAGTCGCTTGCGCTACGCGAAACGCAAACTAAACCAAGCGCTAAGTAACGCACAAGCAAGCGAGGACTGTCGCCATGACTGATCAAGATAAAGAATTACAACAGTTGTATCAGCAACGCAAAGCCACGGTAAAAACGCCATCGGAAATTAAGCAAGTGGCATTGGGACAATCCAAAAATTCGGCAAAACCGTTAGCACAAAGCTGGTCTATTTTTGGTCAACAAGTCGGTTTGGTCACGGCTTGCGTAGGATTATTGGCCCTGGGTTTGTTAGTGCATCATACCATTACTGGCTATGACGAAC
>CAXRGW010000126.1:0-6197 GCA_964230255.1 Alteromonas sp. | reverse complement strand
GCACCCGGCCCTACAGGTAAGCCAAATACAAAGACCCACAAGTAGAACAACACCGTCCAACCGACAATAAATACCATGGAATATGGCAGCATAGTGGCAATTAGCGTCCCCATGCCCAAGTCTTTTTTATATCTAGCCGCTATTGCCAAGATTAATCCAAAATAGCTCATCATCGGTGAAATAACGTTAGTCACAGAATCGCCAATCCGGTATGCCGCTTGAATAACCTCCGGTGCAAAACCTATCAGCATTAACATTGGTACAAATATCGGTGCAGTAACAGCCCATTGCGCAGACGCACTACCTAAGGATAAATTAACGATGCCGCACATGATAATAAACAACACAAATACCTCAGGACCATCTAAGCCCAAGGTCTGTAAAAGTGTGGCACCTTTAACTGCCAAAACTGTACCTAAGTTCGTCCATTTGAAAAAAGCGACAAACTGAGCGGCAAAAAATACCAAGGTAATGTACAAGCCCATGGACCCCATACTTTTAGACATAGCGTTAATAATGTCTTTGTCGTTTTTCATGGTTCCTGCAACACGACCATATACGAACCCTGGCACAGCAAAGGTAATAAAAATAAAGGCAACGATACCTTTCAAGAACGGTGAACCAGCCACAGCGCCAGTCTCTGGGTGACGTAAAATACCGTTTTCTGGCACGATGGTTAGCGCCAAAATTACGCACATTACAACAAATGAAACACCCGCCCATGCCAGAGCTTTGCGCTCTTGTGCCGTTGGCGCTTCCATTTTCTGCTCACCGAGATCAATTGATGCTTCACTCGGATCGTATTTACCTAATCGAGGTTCAACGATTTTCTCGGTTACAAAGGCCCCCATAAAGGCAACAGCAAAGGTACTCACAACCATGAAATACCAGTTAACCTCGGGGCCAACCACATAGGATGGATCAAGCATATGTGAGGCAGCTTCGGTGATCCCCGAAAGCAATGGATCCACAGTACCCAGCAATAAATTGGCACTATAACCACCTGACACGCCAGCAAAAGCCGCAGCCAAACCTGCAAGTGGATGTCGCCCAAGAGAGTGGAATATCATCGCCGCCAGCGGTATTAACACCACATAGCCTAGCTCGGAAGCCGTATTTGAAATAATACCGGCAAATACCACAGTAACAGTTACTGCGCGTCTTGATGCATTCATTACAAGTGCACGCATAGCCGTAGAAAGTAAACCGGAATGCTCAGCAACCGATACACCGAGCAGCGCTACCAATACGGTACCTAACGGGGCGAAACCAGTAAAGTTTGTAACCAAGCCAGTCACAATGCGTTGCAAGCCCTCGGCATTGAGTAATGAAATGACTTCTATCATTCCATCAGGATCACGTCCGATCGCACCCAATGGGCGCGGATCAGCTACACCATAGTCAAAATACCCGAGCAAGCCACTCAACAGCACAATAAACAAAGCGAGCATTGCAAATAAGGTGATCGGGTGGGGCAGCAAGTTGCCGAGCCATTCTACGGCCGCTAAGAAGCGGTTGAACCAGCCACGGCCATTCCCCGCTTGTGGCGGTTTTGATACATCTGAAGAAGCCAAATGAAACCCTCTGTCATTAGGATGCTCAGGCTTTTTAACTGCCGGCATCACAAGATTAATTATTTTTTTGGACGTTAAAATTCTACGGTATATCTTACCTAATTTAACGCTAGATTTGCAGTCACGCGCAATGTTGCTCGCCGCAGAGTGATTGTTAATTGTCCAAAACAAAGAAACCACAGAACATCAGCCCGAAGTGGTAATCTGGCTGATTTGTTAGGAAGTGGGCTATTACTCGACTTGATAAGGTCGTAATTTTTAGCTTGGTAGCTTGCTCCCAAAGTTAGGCCAGCATCGCTGACTGATTACCGTTACTCAATCCCAGGTGTATTCAAACTCTAACCAAAATTCACGTCCGATCATCTCGCCATTGGCGCCAGTTAAACTTTCTCTGGGCGTGTCATTCCCTAGATTTGTGCCCGTAATACTGATTGTTAATGGACGTTCGCCATTAAATATTGACCACGCCGGCATTAGCGCTAACTTAAAATTGATGTACGCGTAGTCATCAAGCTCAAAGGGCGTTGGATCCCCTTGGTTGGCCAATGCATTCCATATTCGTGGTGCGTAATATTTATCTCGCCATACTAAATCAACATTTAAATTCGCTAATTCATTATGCCGATAATTAAAGCCCATATTGACTTTGTGTTTTGGTGAATAGGTAAATTCTAAAGGATTACCTAAACTATCTGTACCAACTCCCGATTGTTCGTTCGATTGATATGACCAGTTTATAAATGCGTCCCAACGGCCATCAGACCGAAACAGTACTTCGTTCTCAAATCCTTTTACTGTCGCGTCTGCCGGATGATTCTCAAATCCAATAGTACCCGACGTTAATGTTGCAGCAGCAATTATAGGGTTTGTAATCTCGTTATAAAACACATTGTGTTTCACATTGGCAACCCCCTCAAATGCATACTCTAGACCTAGCTCAAAACTATCTATTTTTTCAGGTTCAAGGTCTTCGTTTGGTTTGAAACGCACTATCGGAGCGCCGGGAGGCCCAAAAAAACCGATGTTCTGATACAATTCAACAAAGGACGGGTAGCGAGTCGCTTGCCCCCAACTGGCTCTCAGTCGCACATTTTCACTGGGCTTAGCCACCATTGCTAGACGTGGAACAAGTTCACTACCGAATAACTCAGGTGAGGTTGACGCGTCATAACGTAAGCCGGCATATACTTCCAACTTTGAGTCCAACAAATCCATTTTATCTTGAACAAACAGCGAATATTTATCATATGCTTGGACAGCATGAAGTGGTTCGGATGTTTCGACCACATCAATACTGTCACCAGAATCCAATTTCCTATATTCGGCACCCAATAAAATCTGATGCTGCTCAAAGTAACTTAGATTAAATTGAAGATTACCAAACAATTGATGTCCATGGTCTGTTTTACCACTAAATTCGGTTGAATCTCCAATGGCATGACATGAGCCGCAATGGCTACCATCTCTCGTTGAGTAAGAAAAATTCGACTCCATTGACCATTTACCATCATTATCTTCCGTTGTGTATTTGCCAGCCAAAATCATAATGTCTTGTTCAACAACCTCTGAGCTCGCAAATACTTGATTTTCTCCAAATGGTAGGGGTATTTCATATCCATCGAGTTGATCTTTTCTGACATAAGCACTCAGTTGTAATTGGTCGTAAACCAACTTCACGAAAACATCTATTGCTTCGGTGTAAGAATTTTGTTCACGCCAAAATTCGGTTGGTAATTGTGTTTCCTCGTAGCGTGAAGATATAAAAATCGAGCTGTTTTCACCCAAATCCTGGCCATGAGTCAGCTGATAAGACCGCGATTCACGGGCGCCGAGCAATACATTTACGTTTGTTTCCGCAAATTCAGATCCTGTTAACGTTACAATATTAATTACACCATTAAGTGCATTTTCACCGTAAAGAGCGGACGCGGGACCACGCATCACCTCAATATGTTTAACATTATCGATATTGAAAAAATCAAACCCTGGATGCTGTGGAAAACCACCTTTGTTCCAGGAGTTAAATGGGACGCCATCGATCAATAACAATACCTTGCTGGTGAAAGGACTCGAGCCGAAACTACGTATCTCGATACTTTGTACCATCGGATTCCACCGGGTATGCACCCCCGGGATCAAACGCAATAACTCTGGAATGGTTCGGGCGCTTGAGTTTTGAATTTGATCATAGGTAATGAGTGACACCGAACCTGGCACATCTGACAATGGTGTCGCCAGCTTACTGGGCACTTTGACAGTGTATTCCATTAATTGCTCAAGGCTCATCTGTCTTAGTAACTCGCCACCACTTGAAGCCATTAGCAATGATGGGCTTGACACGTTAATGAGCAACGCAACGGCTAATGCACCCAACCAACGAGTGAAGAACGTATGCATAATAGGTTTTGTTTGACTGCACATAGTGAGCACTCCCAACCATTTGTAATTACGGCATTTTATACTGCCGAATTTGCGGTGATCTTAACTAGCTACGACTTGTCTTAGCTTACACCATTTAATAAAATTTGATTCATCCAAGGGCTTTGAAATGTAGTAACCCTGCATTTGATTACACCCCATCTTAATTAAGCTTTTTACCTGCTCGATCGACTCAACACCTTCCGCGAGAATCTCAAGCTGTAAATCCTGACATAGGGAAATCATCCCTTTGACAATTTGTTCATTTCTTTCGTTTTCCAACATATTGCGAATAAACGAAAGATCAATTTTAACGGTATCGATAGGCAATTGCCTGAGGTAACTTAACGATGAATACCCAGTACCAAAGTCGTCTAACGAAATGTGCACACCCAAGGATTTGATCTGAGTCAGTACTTCATTGGCAATATCAGAATTCTCAAGTAACGCTGCCTCTGTAATTTCTACCTCTAGACGATTCGGGCAAAGTTGAAACTCCTGTAGCTGCTCTTTAATTACTGAAACGATATGAAAACTACGAAAATGATGCACCGACAGATTTACCGCAGCTTTGAGCCCCTTAGCTATGCCATAACGATCAAAACGGACAAGAAACTCTAAGGTTTTTCGAAGCATATAGAAATCCAACTCGCAAATGCGCCGTGACTCTTCCAAGTAATTGATAAACGCACCTGGTTCCAGCAGCCCCTGCTCCGGGTGAAGCCACCTTGAAAGGACTTCACATCCAATTAGTTCATTATTCATATAGTTTATTTTAGGTTGAAAGTACAGCAGTAGCTCTTGGTGCTTTAATGCTTTTGGAAAATCATTGAGAACTAGCTGACGTTGACACACATCTGTTTGCATCTCCTCTGCGTAAAAACAAAGCTGTCCTTTACCCAATTTTTTTGCTGCGTACATGGCAATATCAGCACATTGCTTGAGCATATCTAAGTTATTGCCATTGTCGGGATAAAATGCACAACCAATGCTCGCACTCACGCTCATCAACTGGCCGTTTACAGTAACACCGTCATTTAGCCGCTTCTCGATTGACTTAGCCATGGCAGCTACTGCACTGTTGCTCATTCGACCATCAAGAACGATGATAAATTCATCCCCCCCTAGACGACACACAATGTCATTAGCTCTGATCGAATGCTTGAAAACATCTGACACTGATACCAGTAATTCATCGCCAAAGGTATGTCCCTTCGAGTCATTTATGTTCTTAAAATCATCTAAGTCAATTAACAATAACGTAAAAGGTGACAGTCTTGTTGCTTTACTAAAATCGCCTGAGAAATATTTTTCATCGAGAAAATCTCGATTTGGCAACCCTGTCAAACCATCATGGAAAGCACGATGTTTAAATCGCTCGGCCAAAGATTCTAGTTCTATTGTTCGCTCATGCACTACCCGCTCTAAATTCTGATCTCGCTTTTGCACCTCTTCAAGCATAATGTTGAACATTTGAGCTAAATTACCAAGCTCGTCAGTCGAGTTTATATCTGACCGAACGCTGTAATCTTTTTTGACAGCGACCTCTCTTAAGAGATTGTGAAGTTGCAATATAGGATCTGATAACGCGCGTTGAAACAAAATGGCCAACAGGAATGCAATGAATAACGAAACGGCCATGACAAAGAGTATTGTCGGTAAAATATCTTGTACGTGATGAGTTATTTCGATAGATGATGCCGAAATGCGCAAGGTTCCAACGTGAGCTTGATTGTAAATAATATCAAGCACGTTGAGTAGTTGTGGGGGGTTATTACTTATATCTTGCTTGTTAACATAACTAGCAATTAGATTATCGTCGAGGTCAAATACTTGTGCCGATATAATATTTTTCTCTGCGCTGTATGCCCTTAATATGTCCTGTGCTGCTTCAGTGTCGTTAAAAATAACTGCTGCCGAGATATTTTGACTGACCGCTTCGGCGATAATTTCCATGCGTTGTGCCAACGCTCGCTCTGCCGCCGAATGGCTGCTTAATATGATGGCAACAGCAATAAAAGTTAACGTAATAAAGCAAATACTCATTACTATTAAGGAGATTTTAGTTCTGATAGATATATTCGAAAACCAGCTCATTGTTGCTGCCTCTTAGAGAGCCTAAGTAGTTTAGAGCTGATCTTAAATGTGTTTTTCTGATGAATACTTGTTCGGTCAATTTCGAAACGAAGCTTACCGTTAGCCACG
>CAXRGW010000125.1:0-6012 GCA_964230255.1 Alteromonas sp. | reverse complement strand
CCAGTTCTCCAACTCATCGCCTAAAATGTCAGGGCTAAATAATTGGTCGATATGCGCAGCCGTTACCGGTTCCACCGAACAAATGGACAAACCGTAATCAGTGATGCTAAAGCTTAAGGGTTTGAGTTTTAACTTTTCCATTCGCCGGGTAAGCAGCATACCCAAAGTTTGGTGGGCCTTGCGACCATCAAAAGTATAAAACAGCGTGAACTGGGTTTGCCTATGCGGAAATTGTTCTATCAGTATGTTGTCACGACTGGGGATATGCGAAAACTGCGCTTGCAGCGACAGCCACTCCTGCACATCTGCAGGTAAGCGAGGCCAATCTTGCGGGTGATCCAGCAGGCGCTTTACACCTTCTGCCAAGAAGGTCGACAATGGCATTTGCCCGCCAACATAACTAGGAATTTTCGGTTCCCCTACTTTGCTCGGCCGCGCTTCGAGAAACATATCGCGGATACATTCGAACTGCAGCATTTCACCGGCAAACAAAAAGGTATCACCTTTTACCAATTGTTGGGCAAAGTACTCTTCAACTTCACCGATCACCTTACCTTGGTGAGCACGTCGCAATCGCTTTACTTTCAATCTGCCCGCTTCCACTATGGTACCGATATTCTGTCGATGTCGCTGGATGATACGCTTCGATGCTGGGTGATAGAGACCATCTTCACCTTGTTCTAATCGGCGATAGCGCTCATACGCTTGCAGTGCATAGCCACCATCTTCGGTGAATTGCCACAAGGCTTTAAACAGACCTGCTTCCAAATCTGCATAAGGTGGTGCAGTGCGCACCATCTGATAAATAGTTTCAGGCAGTGAAGCATGGCTACACAGGCAATTGACGATAAATTGCGGAATAACATCTAATGCGCCGCTGTAAAAAGGTTCACCATCTAATTGTTGCTCAGCGATTGCTTTAATCGCAGAGTCGCATTCTAAGACCTCAAAACGATTGGCGGGGACTAAAATCGCCTCTGATGGCTCATCCATACGGTGATTACTGCGGCCGATGCGTTGTAATAAACGGCTGACACCCTTGGGCGCACCTACTTGAATAACTAGCTGAATGTCGCCCCAATCAATGCCCAATTCGAGTGCGGAAGTAGTCACCACCGCGCGAATTTTACCTGCTGACATTAACGATTCCGTTTTACGGCGTTGCTCTTTAGAGAGCGAGCCGTGGTATATAGCAATGGGAAGCGCTTTGTCGTTTGCTTCCCACAGAAATTGAAACATTAGCTCCGCCTGAGCACGTGTGTTAACAAAAACAAGGGCAGTTTTGACCGTTTGGATCGCAGCATAAATCTCAGCGACGGCATACTTAGCCATAAAGCCGCCAAAAGGGATACGATGTTCGCTGTTGAGTATCCGGATTTTCGGCAAAATATCGGTTTTAACCTGTTCAATGGCAACTGGCTGTTCGGATGGCCCCAACCAACGAGCCAGTTTATCTGGTTCAGCAACTGTTGCTGACAAACCAACAGTAATTAACTGCGGTGAAAACTGACGCAATTGCGCCAGAGCTAACGCGGTAAAATCGCCACGTTTCCCCGCAGCAAACGCGTGAACCTCATCGACCACAATCATTTTTAACTTGCCGAAGATTCGATCAGCATCCGCGTATGACAGCATCAACATGAGTGATTCCGGCGTCGTTAAAAAGATATTCGGTGGTTTTTTGCGCTGACGCTGACGTTTATGACTAGGCGTGTCACCGGTGCGCGTTTCAATCGTAATGTCCAACCCCATTTCTGCAACTGGCTGGAGTAGATTCCGCTCGATATCGTGGGTCAAGGCTTTTAGCGGTGAGATATATAATGTATGCATCCCCGCTTGCGGATTGGCGCTTAAATCCACCAATGACGGCAACAGGCCACTGAGTGTTTTGCCTGCGCCGGTGGGAGCAATTAACAGTGTCGATTGGCGCTGTTCATAGGCTGCTAACATTGCTTGTTGATAGTCACGCAGCTGCCAGCCGCGATGGGCAAACCATCGTTGAAATTGGCTGGGTAGAGTGGACGATTTTTGCTTCATCTGACAAAAACGCGTTTACCCGACGCAAGGATCAACTACTTAAGTGCTTTCTCCCAAAACAATGCGTTGCCAGAGGTGTCATCTAGCGCATAACCTGAAAAGCCGAATTTTTCGTAGGCATTCTGCGCTCGCTTGTTGCCTTCTAAGACTTCGAGAGTGATCTTGCAGCAACCGTGTTGCCGCGCAAAAGACTCTATTGACTGCAATAACTGTTGACCAACGTGTTGGCCGCGCAGACCCTCAGCAACGTAGCAATCGTGGATATTCAAAAGTGGTCGCGCTCTAAAAGTAGAGAAGCCCATAAAACAATTGGCGAGCGCCACTGGTTTCTTTTCACCGTTACCTTCACACTGATACCCGATAAAGGAATAAGCGTACGGTAGAGCCCGTAGACGCTCAATTAACCGTTGCTTCACTTCTTGGTTAAGACTTTGATTGCCGCCCATAGGATCTGACGCATAAGCATCTAAGAGCACCACAACATCATTGGCATGGATAGGATTATTGTAGTCCGCAAGACAAAATTCGATGATCATGGTGCGCGCTCTAGCAGATTTAAAAACGCAATATGCCACAACTCACTATGATTTCGAACCCGCAATTAACTGGTACATCCAAATGTGTGTTGTGGTCGTAGCAGAGATAAACAATTTCAATTTAACCAAACAGTGCCAGCGACCCTACACCCACGTGATTGGATAGAGACTCGTCCGGAAGGTTTGTATTGCCTTCCCGCGGAATGCTTTATTGATCCCCACAAACCTGTTGCGCAAGCGATTATTACCCACGGCCATGCCGATCATGCCCGGCCAGGTAATCAATGGGTAGTCGCGACACCCGCGACGCTAGAGATTATGCAGTTGCGCTACGCAGAACAAGCCTGGCATGAGTGCATCTCATTGGACTATGACCAGCCACTTTGTTTAAACCCCGACGCAGAAGAGACGGAGCAGGTCATACTGACCTTCCAGCCCGCAGGTCACATACTTGGTTCTGCACAAGCTCTGCTTGAATATGCAGGTAGCCGGTTGGTGATTTCCGGTGACTACAAACGCCGTCATGACCCTACTTGTGATTTGTTCACCGTAACGCCGTGTGATGTGTTTATCACTGAAGCAACCTTTGGTTTGCCAGTGTTTAAGCATCCCCCCATTAATCAAGAAATCGCTAAGTTACTTGAATCTATTCGAGTGTTTGGCGACCGCTGCCATCTAGTCGGGGTCTATGCGCTGGGTAAATGTCAGCGCGTGATACTGGCGCTGCGTGAGTTGGGTTATGACGAGCCAATCTTTATGCATGGTGCGCTAATCAAGATGTGTGAGTTGTATCAATCCCATGGTATCGAGCTTGGTTCGTTAGTCGCGGTAAACGATGTAGCAGATAAGCGTACACTTGCAGGTAAAATTGTGCTTGCTCCGCCGTCGGCGTTGAATGATCGCTGGAGTCGTAAACTACCCAATGTTCGTACCGCAATGGCGTCAGGCTGGATGCAAATACGTGCTCGCAGTAAACAGCGCAATGCTGAGTTGCCGTTAGTCATTTCTGACCATTGTGATTGGCCTGAGTTGCTGCAAACACTCACCGAGGTTAACGCTCCAGAAGTATGGGTAACTCATGGCCGTGAAGAAGCGCTCGTTTATCAAGCAACGAGTATGGGCTTCCGTGCACAGGCCCTGTCGCTGCTCGGTTACGAGGAGGAAGACGACTAATGGAAGCCTTCGCCACATTACTTGAGCTACTGTATTTCACCAACAGCACGTTGACCAAAACTGCTGTTATTCACGATTACTTGCGCAACACACGAGACCCCGACCGTGGTTGGGCAATTGCGGCAATTGCTGGCACGCTCAAGTTTGATATGTTCAAGCGCGCTCTGATTAAAAAGCTCATTTTAGAACGTGTTGATGAAACACTGTTTGCACTGAGTTATGACTATGTGGGCGAAATGAGCGAGACAGTCGCCCATTTGTGGCCCAATTCGGCGGGCGAAACAGCTATAGAGTTACCTTCGCTAAACGAGGTAGTTGATCATTTCCGACAGGCTAAAAAAAGTGATGTCGAACATTACTTAGTATCACTACTTGATAGCATGACACCGGCGCAGCGCTGGGCTTTGGTTAAACTTGGTACCCGCGGCTTACGCGTCGGCGTGTCAGCTCGATTGCTCAAGCGCATTTTAGCCGAATACGGCAATCAAGACATCGACGCCATTGAAGCGCTTTGGCATGGTTTGGAACCACCTTATACCGATTTACTTGCATGGCTGGAAGGCGAGGCTGAAAAACCCGATGTTAGTCAGCGAGTGACTTTTAATCCCGTCATGCTGGCACATCCGCTAGATGAAGAAAGGTTGCTAAATGACAACCAGCAATACCTTAGACTGAGCGAGTGGCAAACGGAGTGGAAGTACGACGGAATTCGCGTCCAGCTAGTCAGCACTCCCAATGGTAAAGCGCTCTTTAGCCGCACAGGTGATGACATTAGCCATAGCTTTCCCGATTTACTTGAGCAGATTGATTTTGAGGCAATACTCGACGGCGAGCTGCTGGTGATCTGCGATGGTCAAATTGGTAGTTTTAATCAGCTCCAACAGCGTCTAAATAAAAAGAAACCCAGCAAACAATTACAAGCGGATTCGCCGGTAGGCATAGTGGTTTATGACGTTTTACGATTAGCTAACGAATCTCTTACCAACTTATCTTTGCAGCAGCGGCGGGCGCAATTAGACCAATGGTACGCCAAGCTCCAGCCACCGCGTATTCAACTTTCGACTGTGCTATATACGCCCGATCTCAAAGGTCTTGTTGCCTTGCGCCAGCAAGCAACAGATGCACAGCACAACGCGGTTGAGGGCTTAATGTTAAAGCGCTTAGATTCCCCCTATGTGTCAGGCCGCCCAGCAAAACAATGGCTGAAATGGAAGCGCGATCCGATGTTGGTTGATGCTGTTATGATGTATGCCCAACGCGGCAGTGGTAAGCGCTCTTCGTTTTACTCAGACTACACGTTTGGTGTATGGCACGAAGATCAGCTGGTACCGATTGGCAAGGCGTATTCAGGTTTTACCGACGCAGAGCTAAAAGAGCTCGACCGCTGGATAAGGCGCAATACGATTGGCCGTTTCGGCCCGGTAAAAGAGGTTGAAAAAGCGTTGGTGCTAGAAGTCGCATTTGACTCAGCACATACCTCAAATAGGCATAAATCCGGCGTTGCTTTGCGTTTCCCTCGGATCCACCGGATCCGCTGGGACAAACCCGCGATTGAAGCTGACGTTCTGGCGACAGTTAAAAAGCTGATACCAGATTAGGCTTTAGCACTCGGCCTGGTACTCACCACCTCATACCAACGCTGCAAATTGGTTTGCTCATCTTGCATGCGCACATCTATCACACGGGCGAAATCTATGGCACACATTGCCGTAATATCTGGCAAGGTGAATGTGTCGCCAGCAATGAACTCCGACTCACCTAAACGGCGGTCTAACAAGCGTAAAAACTTCGCAGCATTTTTACCGGCTTCAGCGCCAAACTCTGGGACTGGCGTCATACGATCTTTGAAATATCCGGTAGAGTGCTGAAAACACATACCCACCTGCATAAACAAACCAAATTCAACCTGTCTAGCCCATTGCATTATAATGCCTTTCTCCACCGCTCCGGTGCCCATTAATGGCGGCTCTGGATGCAGCGTTTCAAAGTAAGTACAAATGGCGTCAGATTCACTGATACAAGTACCGTCATCGAGCTCCAACACTGGGATTTTACCCAATGGATTTTTGGCTCGCATCTCTTTCGACAAATTCTCGCCCGCGTGCAGATCGATTTGTTTGGTGGGTACGTCAATGCCCTTTTCGGCAAGGAAAATTCTCACGCGGCGCGGTGTAGGTGCAGTTTTCGTATCGTACAGCAGCATAATTAAAGCCTCATAGTGAATGCAGTTATTAGCCTATAAATTGGCCACCTAAAAAACAATTAT
>CAXRGW010000124.1:0-9694 GCA_964230255.1 Alteromonas sp. | reverse complement strand
ACATCTTTACCACCGTTATCTTGAGTTAAAAAACCATAACCTTTATCAGCGTTAAACCACTTAACGGTGCCTGTTACTTTAGACATGTAAAACCTCAATTAAATTGTATATCGCGCACCCTGCGCATCCTTCGCCTTCGATTAACTTGCATATTTTGAGGGTCAACACGTACGAATGGAAAACTTCTTACAACAAATCACTAAAGTAACTTGAGATGTTTCAAAACACTTGCAGCTTGTAACTCTATAAATACGTCCGTCAAAGACATTAGAACTATACCAGCTATTGCTGATTTAGCTATCTTATTTGGCGTAAAATCAGCAAATTATCATTAAAATGTCATATTTAAGCAAGTCATCGGATGAGTGCCGGGGAACTTCTAATTAGTTAGGTTTTGCCTGTCTATACGCGTAAAGCCAACAGGGGATCCCGAACGAAACCAATACAGCAGAAGCGCTCCAATGCAGTGGCGTAATCGGCATCAATGCCGCCAATATAAAAAATGTTGCACCCACTGTTGTCGCTAGTTGAGCTTTGTGTTGCTTGCGTTGCGCCAACATCTGCTGCTCGAACTGACGTTGTTGCATTTCTGGTAAGGTGCGTAGTTGCTTTAAGCTATCGTGCAGCAAATCTGGCATATCCGGGAGTTTCTCTGACCAAAACGGCAGGTTCTCTTGGATCTTTTTAAGCATGGCTGACAAGCCGATTTGTTCTTTCATCCAATTTTCCAAGAAAGGTTTTGCTGTTTTCCACAAATCGAGCTGTGGATAAAGCTGACGGCCAAGGCCTTCAACGTATAACAAGGTTTTTTGCAGTAACACTAATTGTGGCTGTACTGTCATATTAAAGCGACGTGCGGTGTTAAATAGCTGCATCAACACGTGACCAAAGGAAATATCAGCTAACGGTTTTTGGAAGATTGGCTCGCAGACTTTGCGGATCGCCATTTCAAAATCGTCGATATTGGTATCATGAGGTACCCAGCCAGAATCGGCATGAAGCTGCGCAACTTTGCGGTAGTCGCGATTGAAAAAAGCGATAAAGTTTTCTGCCAAATAGCGCTTATCGTCGCGATTTAGGGTACCGACGATACCGAAATCAATCGCAATATATTGCGGATTCTCAGGGTGCTCAGTCGACACAAAAATATTGCCTGGATGCATATCCGCATGGAAAAAACTATCGCGAAATACTTGAGTGAAAAACACTTCCACACCGCGTTCAGCGAGGATCTTAAAATCAGTATTTTGCGCTTTAAGTGCTTCAATATTGGCAATGGGTATGCCGTAGATACGCTCCATTACCAACACATTTTCGCGGCAGTGGTCGCTATAGATATGCGGTACATATAGCGCTTCAGAGTTAACAAAGTTACGGCTTAGCTGAATACCGTTAGCTGATTCGCGCAGTAGGTCTAGTTCATCTTTAATCGTGCGACGATACTCAGCAACCACTTCTACAGGACGCAAGCGCTTGCCATCTGGCAACCACTTTTGCAGTAATTGAGCGAAGCTTTGCAGTAGCTCTAAGTCAGCATCAATGGTTGCTTCGATATCTGGACGTAAGACTTTAATGACCACATCTTTGCCGTCACGCTTAAGTTTGGCACCATACACTTGAGCAATGGATGCCGAGGCTAATGGTTGCTCCTCAAACTCACTAAAGAGTTCATCGAATTGCCGGATCCCTAAAGCTTGTTTGATGATGCGCTGCGCATCTTGCGAATCAAACGGTGGAACCTTGTCTTGTAGGTATGCCAACTCGTCGGCAATATCTTGGGGTAACAAATCCCGTCGAGTTGATAGCATTTGGCCGAATTTGATGAATACCGGACCAAGGCTTTGTAGCGCTAAGCGAATGCGCTTGCCATCTGGTTTTTGCTTGTGCTTGTTGCGGATCCAAAACATCGAATGACGAAACATGCGGGCATACCACGGCATAAAGCGCTTGGGTATAAGCTTATCCAAGCCGTGTTCGAGCAAAATGGCATTGATTTTATACAGCCGAAATAATCGCATTAAGGAGCTTTCTTATTCTCTAGTTGAGTGATCCTGGCCGCTAGGCGTTCAACATCATCGCGCAGCTCTGTGACTTGATCGCCAAAATGTATTACTTCTAAGCGATGCGCAGCCAATTGCTTTTCGTCAATTAGGGCTGTGCCCAGTGTCTGTGCAAACTGACGCAACTGCTTGCGAGCAAATTGATCAAAGGACTTGGCACTTTTTACTAACTGATGTGCAGCTAAATCACCAAGATGCTCTGACAATACTTCTTCCCAGTCGATATCGAGCTCCTGAAACAGGGCACTTGCATGCTGAGCAATATGCATATCACCACTTAAGTCGAGCTTTTCTTCACGGATTAGTTGCGTAATTTTGCGCGTATCGCGCAGTTCCGGCATGGTACTTAACGCGGTTTTGATCAAACACTCGTTTGACGCATTCAATTCAACAGCTTCAGTCCAGCTCACTTGTGCTTCGTGGATACTGATATCACCTTCAAAAACCAGCTCAATGGGCCATTGCACTTCGTCTAACCACACAATGAGGCGCTTGCCACGCAACGGCTCTAAGCGCTCATGGCTATTTGGATCCAGCTTTAGTAGTGGATTAACAACCGTTTCAGCTAACGCATGCAACACTTGGGCGGTGGGCATTAAAATTTAAACCCTCGGTGCAATGCAACAATACCGCCAGTGAGATTGAAATACTCGGCATTGTCGAATCCAGCGTTAACCATCATGTCTTTTAGGGTTTCTTGATCGGGATGCATGCGAATAGATTCAGCCAAGTACTGGTAACTGTCGGCGTCGTTCGCCACCAACTGGCCCATCTTGGGCAACACGTGGAATGAGTAGGCATCATAGACTTTACTGAGCCACTCTTGGGTGGGCTTACTGAACTCAAGTACGAGTAAACGGCCACCTGGCTTTAACACGCGAAACATAGACGCCAAGGCTTTGTCTTTGTCTGTTACGTTACGCAAACCGAAAGCCATGGTGATGAGGTCGAAGTGATTGTCTGGAAAAGGTAGCTCTTCGGCATTGGCTTGCACGTAATCAACATTGCCAACGATTCCTTTGTCGCGCAATTTGTCGCGCCCGACTTTAAGCATTTCGCGATTGATGTCGGCCAAAATCACTTGGCCTTTTTCGCCAACTAAGCGTGAGAACTTAGCCGTCAAATCACCTGTGCCACCGGCTAGGTCTAATACGCGGTGACCACTGCGGACACCACTGCAATCAATAGTGTAGCGTTTCCACACACGGTGAATGCCCATCGACATCAGGTCATTCATCACGTCGTACTTAGCGGCAACGGAATCAAACACATTGGCCACCATCGACGCTTTTTGCTCAGTGGCTACTTGTTTGTAACCAAAATGCGTAGTTTCGCCAACCTCATTGATGGTATTAGGTGTAGACTCTGTCGTCATGCGGATTTCCCGTTCGTCGCTCAATCACAATATACCAATAAGTTTACCGAAAAGACCGGCGTTGCAACAGTTTTTATTACCGTTAAAGCGCTCAATTGATGTGGTTATCACCACAGCTAAATGCAACCAATTGACTCAAGCTTTGCAGAGACCAACCGCTTTGCTTTTGCCACTCGAGAAAGGTCTCATTGATGGTTTTTAAACTGCGTTTACTGCGCGCTGAACCTTCAATCAGTTTGTGCTGAGTAAAATAGCCCTCAACATCGTTACTCAGTAAGAATGTATCTTTTCCTAAGAAACGCAGAGCGTAAGGCCCAGTATTTCCGCCCAGCCGCGCACCGTGTTTTTTGAGGTAATCCCACAAGCCGACAATATCATCGGCGGGCCAATCGGCGATAAAGCGACCAAAGCTGCCATGAGCACGGCTAACATCGGCGATCATCATGGCGTTATCGCGGATGGTTTTAACTTTACTGTAGTTGCGAATAATGCGTTTGTCGCCCGCTTTACGCTCTAGCATTTCATCCGGCATAAGCAGTATTTTTTCGATGTCAAAGCCAAAGAAAATCTCTTCAAAATCCGGCCATTTCTGTCGAACCACGCGCCACACAAAGCCGGATTGAAATACCTTCTTGGTAAACTCTGCTAAAAATCGATCATTGGGAATGGCTGCCACTTCTTCGCTAGATAAGGGCTGACCCAGCAGGTTCTCTAACGCCGCTTCACTACCTTTGCGTTTGACGGCACGCGCATATATCGCAGCGAACTTTTCAGCACTCATGCCGCAATTCCACTATGGCGAAGCAATGCATCCACTTCAGGCTCACGACCACGGAACGCTTTGAACAATGCCATTGGCGGTTGGCTGCCGCCTTTTTCAAGGATATTGGTTAAGAAATCGCGACCGGTTTGCGGATTGAAAATACCTTCTTCTTCAAACCGACTAAACGCATCTGAAGACAATACCTCGGCCCATTTATAGGAGTAATAGCCTGCTGCATAACCCCCGGCAAAAATATGGCCGAAGCTGTGCTGGAATCGATTAAATTCCGGAGGTGTGACTACTGCAACACTTGAACGAATGTCATTTAATGTCGCTTGAACATCCAAACCTTTGGCAGCAGCTTGGTGGATAGCCATATCAAACAAACTAAACTCGATTTGACGGAGCATTTGCATCGCCGATTGATAGTTACGCGCCGCGAGCATTTTATCGAGCAAGTCTTTTGGTAAGGATTCATCGGTTTCGTAGTGCCCAGAGATCAGCGCTAGGGCTTCTTCTTGCCAGCACCAGTTTTCTAAAAACTGACTAGGTAGCTCAACAGCATCCCAAGCCACACCGTTAATACCCGAAACACCGGCCACCGAAACTTTAGTCAACATGTGATGAATACCGTGACCAAACTCATGGAACAAGGTGACCACTTCATCATGGGTAAACAAAGCTGGCTTATCGCCAACCGGGCCATTGAAGTTACAGGTTAGGTAAGCTACCGGCGTTTGAATACCTTGCTCGGTGGTGCGTCGCACGCGACATTCATCCATCCAAGCGCCGCCGCGTTTACCTTCACGAGCATACAAATCGAAATAAAAGCTGCCGCGTAATTCGTCATTAGCATCAAAGATATCGTAAAAGGTTACATCTTTATGCCAGGTATCAACATCGTCGCGGGCTTTAATCGAAAGCCCATATAATTTACCGACAATGGCAAACAAACCGCTGACAACTTTGTGTTCAGGAAAATACGGACGTAATTCTTCGTCGGAAATTGCGTAACGTTGTTGTTTTAGCTTTTCGCTGTAGTAGGTTAAATCCCACGCTTCGAGTTGACCAACGCCATAGGTTTGCTGAGCAAAGTCGTGCACATCTTGCAGATCTTGTTCCGCTTGTGGTTTCGAACGCTGAGCCAAGTCAGTCAAGAAGCGGATCACCTGATCTGGTGCATCGGCCATTTTGGTCGCCAGTGAACGTTCGGCATAAGTATCAAAACCTAACAGCTTAGCCGCTTCTTCACGCAGCTGCAGAGTTTCATCAATAATCGCTGAGTTGTCGAACTTGCCAGCACTTGGCCCCTGCTCTGAAGCTCGCGTGGTATAGGCGCGATACATTTCTTCGCGTAACTCGCGATTGTCGCAGTACATCATCAAGGGTAAATAACTCGGAATATCTAGGGTGAATAGCCACCCTTGTTGCTCTTTGCGCCCAGCGGCTTGCTTTGCTGCAGCTAATGCTGATTCAGGTAACCCTGCAAGCTCAGCTTCATCGGTAATTAATTTAGTAAATGCCATTGTGGCATCGAGTAAATTGTTGCTGAATTTTGACGCCAATTCGGACAAACGCGATTGGATTTCGGCGTAGCGTTTTTTCTCAAGATCCGGCAACGCCACACCTGACAGAGTAAAATCGCGTACCGTGTTTTCGATGCTAGTCTTCGCAGCTAGCTCAAGGTCGGCGAACTCTGGGCTGTTTTGTAGGCTCACATAAGCATCATACAACCCCTTGTGCTGACCTACCCAGGTGCCGTATTCAGATAACACGGGTAAACAGTTATCGTGTGAAGCGCGCAGCTCATCAGTACTGACAACCGAGTTCATGTGCGAAACCGGTGACCAAAGGCGATTGAGAATGTCATCTTGTGCTTCTAAGCGCTCGATAAGATTGGCGTAGCTGTAGTCTTGGCTGGCGACTACGGCTTCGATTTCACGCTTGGAACCTTCGATAACCTGCTTTACTGCAGCTTCAATACCGTCAGGCTTCACGGCTGAAAAATTAGGCAATGGCTGTTGTTGTTGTTGAGTAAAGTTTTGCACAGTGTTCTCTCTTAACCTGTCGATGAATAAGTAATTGTGGGCGCTGCTACAAAATGCAACGTGTGGCTAAATGTTTATCCATTATTTTTTAATTACACGGGTTGAATCTGCGACAGATCAAACAATACTTAGAACCGAGTCATATTTATTAGACACACTTTGTTTGAAAGTTTTTTCTGTGTAAAGCTATCTGGATAGCATCTAATCGACCGAAATCAGGAATGAAAATGCAAGAATTTGATTATATTTGTATTGGTGGCGGCAGTGGCGGTATTGCTTCAGCCAATCGCGCATCGCGCTACGGCCAAAAAGTCGCACTTATTGAAGCGAAAGTCATTGGCGGTACATGTGTGAATGTCGGCTGTGTACCGAAAAAAGCCATGTGGTATGGCGCGCAAGTCGCTGAAGCTATTAACCAATACGCCCCTGATTACGGCTTTGACGTAACCGTTAACAACTTTAGTTGGGAAAAGCTTGTGGCCAGTCGTGAAGCTTATATCGAGCGGATCCACGGCTCTTACGACCGCGTATTGGCGAATAACAACATCACTCGTATTGAAGGCTTCGCAACGTTTGTCGACAACAATACGCTTGAAGTTAACGGTGAGTTGTATCGCGGCAAGCACATCTTAATAGCCACCGGTGGTTATCCGCACCGCGATACAGTGCCAGGTGCTGAGCACGGCATCGACTCAGACGGTTTCTTTGCGCTGAAAGAACAGCCTAAACGCGTTGTGGTTGCGGGTGCAGGCTATATTGCGGTTGAATTAGCCGGAGTGATGCACAGTTTAGGTAGTGAAACGCATTTAATCGTGCGTAAAAATGCGCCGCTGCGAACCTTTGATCCGATGCTGACCGAAACGCTCACCGAGATCATTGAACAAGAAGGTCCACGCCTGCATAAATTCCACGTGATCCAAGAAATTGTTAAGCACGATGACGGTTCGTTGACTGTAGTGCTTACCAATGGTGAATGCATTGATACTGATTGTTTGGTTTGGGCCATTGGTCGTCGCCCAGCAACGGGCAACCTAGGATTAGAAAATACTGACGTTAAAACCGATGATCGCGGTCATGTTCTTGTCGACAAGTTCCAAAATACCGATGCGCCAAATGTCTATGCGGTAGGAGATTGCATTGGTAAGGTCGACCTGACACCGGTAGCGGTAAAAGCTGGTCGTTTATTGTCTGAGCGTTTGTTTAACAACAAGCCCGATGCACACATGGACTATGACATGATCCCAACCGTGGTATTTAGTCATCCGCCAATTGGCACCATCGGTTTAACCGAACCACAAGCCATTGCCAAATATGGCGATAAAAATATCAAAGTGTATGAATCAAGCTTTGCAGCGATGTATACAGCCGTAACCAAACATCGCCAAGTGACTAAAATGAAGCTGATTTGCGCCGGCGAGGAAGAGACTGTAGTGGGCTTACATGGCATTGGCTTTGCTATGGATGAAATTCTGCAAGGCTTTGGTGTAGCGATGAAAATGGGTGCAACAAAAGCTGATTTTGACGCCTGTGTAGCTATTCACCCAACCAGTGGCGAGGAATTTGTTACGATGTAGCCCTACGCCGTTACAGAGAAGCAAACCATGCTAGAAAAACTGTTCAAGCTGCAAAGCTATGGAACGACGCCAAGAACTGAAGGTATCGCCGGTTTAACTACATTTTTAACCATGGCGTACATCATTTTTGTAAATCCAACGATGTTAGCTGATGCGGGCATGGACAAAGGCGCGGTGTTTGTAGCCACATGCGTAGCCGCAGCCATTGGCTGTTTTATCATGGGATTTGTTGCTAACTACCCAATTGCACTTGCTCCCGGGATGGGGTTAAACGCGTTTTTCACTTACGGTGTGGTGCTCGGTATGGGACACACTTGGCAAGCCGCTTTAGGCGCAGTTTTTCTCTCTGGCATTTTGTTTTTACTGCTAAGCGTGCTTAAGGTGCGGAAATGGATCATAAATGCCATTCCCCGCACCTTAAAACTCGGTATTGCCGCTGGTATCGGCTCTTTTTTGGCTATGATTGCGCTTAAGAATGCTGAGATCATCGTCGCCAACCCGGCTACTTTCGTAACCCTTGGCGATATCACCCAATTTGGTCCGCTAATGAGTATTCTAGGATTCTTCATTATCGCAGCACTTGCCGCGCGCAACATAAATGGCGCCGTAATGATTGCGATTTTGGCCATTACTATTTTGGGTATGCTATTTGGCGATGTGAAATACACCGGTTTGGTTTCAACGCCGCCATCGCTAGCGCCGACATTTATGCAAATGGATATTGCCGCGGCGCTTGAGATCTCAATGTTAACGGTAGTTTTTGCGTTCCTTTTTGTCGACTTATTTGATACGTCCGGCACTTTGATAGCCGTTACCCAACGCGCTGGACTAATCGATAAAGACGGAAATATTGAGCGCTTAGGCAAAGCTTTATCCAGTGATAGCTTAGCGACTGTTGCAGGCTCTGCGTTGGGCACGTCAACCACCACCAGCTATGTAGAGAGCAGTGCCGGTGTTGCTGCCGGTGGTCGCACCGGCTTAACCACTGTAGTGGTTGGCATTTTGTTTCTGCTCAGTACTTTCTTCGCACCATTGGCAGGCATGATCCCCGTTTATGCGACTACCGGCGCGCTGTTTTATGTAGCGATTCTAATGCTACTGAATCTCAAGGATATCGATTGGCAAGATATTACTGAAGGCGCCCCTGTCGCCGTGGTGCTGTTACTGACACCACTGACATTTTCGATCGCCCATGGAATCACCTTGGCATTTATTACCTATACGATAGTTAAAGCACTGTGTGGCAAATGTGAGCAAATCAGTATCAGCGTATGGGTCTTAACGGTGCTCTTTGTGTTAAAGCTCGCATTCATTAGCTAACCACCTCAGCTATCGATCAATCCTGATACTTTCACAGTAAGAAGAGTAATAGCAAAGCAACTTGAGGTTAGTGTGAAGCCGTTACTCCTTATCTCAGTCTTCTTCATGAGCACAGCGTTGAGCATGCAAGGTCATGCAAATTACTTACAAGGGTGCGACGACCCAGAATACCACCAGTATATTGAGCAACGTTTTGAGTATTTCGAATCGAGAAATAAGCGATTGTTGGGCGACACGTTACGCGACTATAAATCGAGCCTGTCAGATGACAAAAGCGTTTATGAAATCGTCACGCATTTAAGTCGGCATATCAGATTCAGTGCTCAATTTGAGCCGATTGAGCTGGTTCAGCAAAAAATTAACCACGCGTTTGATCTTGCGAAAGCAATGAGTAAAGAGCAACAAATAGCAGCTGATGTTGTTGACGGCTTCAGCAATCAAAATCATTACGTTGATATTGCACGATCATGGATTGCCTATCGACAAGGTGACCTCAACCAAGCGTTTAAAGAACTACTCATTGCAGTAGATACAGTAGATTCAGCATTTTTAGG